>NZ_NQYG01000072.1:0-24566 GCF_002878485.1 Pseudomonas sp. AD21 | reverse complement strand
CTCCGCCATATTTGTACCGACAAAGCCCTGATTATTCAGGGCTTTGTTGTTTCTGAGGTTTGTAGAATTAGGGCGCCTGCTCGATGGTCGTTTCCGCATCGTTTCGGCTATTTCCGCAACTCGCCTCCAGAATCTCCCACTGACAGCTGTACGCCAACCTCACTGCCACCACAACGGGTCAGTCGTGAAATCGGGTACCAAGCTTTTATTGATAAGACATTGTAATTGTCATTCCGGCCTTTACTTTGCCTGCAACAAATGGGGCGGCGGTCTTGTGATAGCGAACTGTAAATGATTTTTTCAGATGACCGCCGACACTTGTGATTTTTCCGAAGTCTCGCTGATTGATAGTTCCTACTGCTGATGAATCAGGACCGAAACTTACAGGCAAACCATTTTCCATAACTTGAATAGCAAAACCTGACGCGGAGTCCGGTACTTTCGCCAACTCGAGCGTCGACGAGGTATTTGTGGGGGATGAGATATCAGTGAGGGTGTATTTCACGTTTACGTTTGATGCACCTGCTCCGCAATCCAAATCGATAGAAAAAGGAGTTTCCCCGGCCGTCGATTTTGCATTCTCCAAGGTTCCGACATCTACCAACGGTAATTTTATAGTCGCGGGCACGCTTAGTTTACAGACAGGGTATTTCACATTAAGAGTCGTTGCCTTGGTCGTTATGGATCCCCAGCCATAATAACCATTCATGAAAATACCGTGCCTCATTACTGCGAATGATGGAATACTTATTGTTCCCGGCTGCAGGGACTCTGTGACAACAAAGCGAATTCGAAATTTACTTCTCGCAGAAGGATAGGCGGTTTCTGTATTAGAAGCCCACATTCTAATTTCAGATGATATGAAAGGCACATAAGGTGCTTGACCATCGCTGGCGGCCATAATTACGCCTACCCCCGTCACACCTGATCTATAAATAGTATATGCACTCCCTTCAAAGTTTAACGTTTTTGCTGTGGTACCAGCCACATTATTCGCGAGCATGTAGAAATCAGTTTTTGAAGGCCCGTCTTTACATGACGTCATTATTCCTGAGACTTCATGCCAAGAGTTAGAAATCACCGCAGGCAAAGTAACATCCCTAGCCGCCAGCGTAAGAGCAGACGTAAGAATTGTACCTTTGTCGAAGGTACAGGTTGTGGTTGTTTCAGCAAATAAATTACTGCTAAAAAATGCAGATACTAAAAGTAATTTTTTCATAAAGTTCTACTACCGTTACTGCCCATTAACCATGCGAAGCCGACTATAAGCCTTGCTTGATTTTCTCCAACCTCCATAAAACCACTACATTTCGGCTTTATTTCCAGATCCTGCGCGCGCCGGCAACCACCGCAACAACTCCTCACCGGTCATCGGTCGAGCGTAGAAATAGCCTTGCCCTAAAGTGCAACCCAACCCTAGTAACAAGTCATGTTCTTCTTTATTCTCAATGCCCTCGATCACCACCGACATTCCCAAGCTTTTACCCAACGCCAAAGTACTGGAGATGGCTGCCCGGCAGCGCGGCTCATGTTTGAGAGTGCGGATAAACTCGCCATCGAGCTTGATCTCGTTGAACGGTAACTGACATAACCGCTGCAACGACGAAAATCCCGCCCCAAAGTCATCAATCGACAATTGGCAGCCCATCATTCGTAACCGCACCATGGTTTCAAGACTAGTGACAGAACTTTCCAGCAACCCGCTTTCCGTTAGTTCAAAAGTTAGACTGGAACCCGCCGCACTGTGTAATTTCAGAATGCGTTTGACGATCGATGTGAGGTCGCTATTGATCAGTTGCGTTACATGCAGGTTGAACGCTAGGTTTAATACAAAGCCATCGCTCCGAGCTTGCTGTTGCAGGCGCAGCGATGTATCCAATTGTGCGAATAACAACTCATCAAGCAATCCGCAATGTTCTAGCACTGGCATGAATACCGCTGGGGACAGAATGCCTGATGCAGGATGCTGCCATCGCGTCAACACTTCCACGCCTTCCACCTCCCCCGTACTCAGGTTCACCTTGGGCTGATACCAAGCTTTAAGCTGTTGCTTGCGTAGCGCTCCACGAACCTCATCTTCATTGGCCAACTCAACAGGCGCGCAAGCTGGCGACACAACACCCGAACCACACAAGTGCTCTTTCAGCAGGTTGTTTAGAGCGGGGGCTTTCATCGGTTTACCGACATCACCGAGCATTTTCAGCCCCAACAACGATACGATTTGCTGCACCGTCCGGCGCAGATCAGCGGACAGCGAGCTGCTGATGATCACAGAATGCACGAGCGCCGAGTGTCCGATTCGCTGAAGAAACTCCAGACCATCCATGCCGTCCATACACAGATCACAAAGGGCAATGTCTACCTTGCCCACTTTATCTAAAACGCTGAGTGCTTGGGCGCCGTCTACAGCCTCGAAAACTTCCTGACAGCCAAGCTGGCGCAACATATTTACTGCAAACGAACGCTGAAAATCATGATCTTCAAGCACCAGTACACGTAGACTCTTCATGGAAATCAGCTCAGCGATGGGGAGAACCATCCTGCCGAAAGCTGAACAAATTCTAATTAGGACGTATCTGATACTTACCAGGATTAATCCGACGCCGACGAATTTCTCTGTCGAGGCATCAGTGCAACACCGGACGTTGAGCACGCCTCATTTCGCGCGGATAGCTTGTTCCACCTGCTGAATAAACTGATCAACTTCGACTGCACAATAGCCAGAGCTCGCGACTAATCCTTCCAACTCTCGACAAAGAACAATGAGACTTTTGGCTTTGCCGACCGCAAGAGCGCCACGAATCCGGTGCAACAATCTAACGATTTCTGCAGCGTCTGCTTCCTTCATCGCGGATTTTAATCCGCTCAAATCTTCACGAATGGTGAGCATAAAGAGCTCAACCATGCGCTCTGGAATCTGGATCAGATCTTGATGGCTCGTAGCCTCGATCACTTCTGCGTGGTCGAGCGACGGTTGGTTCATCGTACTTTTCAGACTCAAGTAAAGGCCCTGAATGTCGATGGGTTTGGTCAACCAATTATTCATGCCGGCATGTATGCAGCGCTCGCCCTCCTCTCGTAACGCATTAGCAGTAACGCCGATTATTGGTATCTCCAGATCCCGCTGTCTTACGGACTCTGTAAAGTCATAGCCGTCCATGACCGGCATGTTGACGTCAGTGAGGATCAGGTCATAGCTTGCGCTCTCAAGAGCTTTCAGCGCCTCAATACCATTCGATGCCACTTCGACCGTACAACCGATGGCTTGCAGTTGCTCTTTCATGAGCTGCTGATTAACCGGGCTGTCTTCAGCCAGCAGAACGCTCAGACCCAAATGACGTTTATCGGGGGTGGGTGCATTGGCATTAGGCTCCAACTTGGTACCGGTGACTGCCATGGTGAGGGCTTGGTGCATGCCCGAGAGACTGTGCTGACTGACCAGAATATCTTTACCAATGACTCGCGGCACTTCACTGAATTCATGCTGGGCAAAGACTTTGACGCCTTCCCAATCAAGCACTGGCAATTGTTCAGGCATGACATCCAATAGCGCATCGTGGAATGCGTGGACCTGAGTCGAAACAATCACGCCCAGACGCTCCAGCCATACAGTCAGACTCTCCGTCAATGCCGGGTACGGCGTGCGCAGCAATACCTTCTTACCGGATAACAGTTGATCGGACGCAGAGATCATCGCTGGTTTCAGGACATCCACTGTTAACGCGAAAATAAACTCACTGCCCTCTCCCGCTTGACTGCTAACCCTGAGCATGCCGCCCATCATCTGGCTGAGCATGGAACATATGGGAAGGCCCAACCCTGTGCCCTTGACCGTGTGTTGCCTGCTGTTGGCCTGGTAAAAGCTCTCGAACAAGCGCTCCTGGTGAACAGGCGAAATACCCGGCCCAGAATCGACGACTCGCCACTCCAGTCCGACTTGACCTTTATCGCTGTAGATCACGTCCACATACACTGCTATATATCCAGTGTCGGTGAACTTGATTGCATTGTTCAGCAAATTACTGATGATTTGCCGAATACGAAGAGTGTCCCCTAATACCTCTTGAGGTAGGTCCGGATCGATGCAGCAAAAAAGCGATAATCCCTTACTCGCAGCAGTACCTGCGAAGAGGCGAGTGATGTCTTCGACAAAATCCAGCGGATTGAATTTGATCGGTTCAAGAACCAGTTGTCCTGCTTCGATTTTCGACAGATCCAGGACATCGCTGATCAAATGCAGAAGAACGTCGGAAGAACTATTTATCGTCGCGAGGTAGGCTCGCTGTCGCTCTTCCAGTTCTGTCATGCCCAGTAGTTCGAGCGTTCCAAGCACACCGTAAAGCGGCGTGCGAATTTCATGGCTGATGGTCGCCACAAAATTGCTTTTTGCTTCGTTGGCGGCGTCCGCGACCTTGCGCGCAAATACCAGAGTTGCCGCCGCCTCACGATGGGAAGTTATGTCCGTGAAGGTGCACAGCAAAACCCGTTCGCCCTGATAATCTGTCGGGGCAAAACGAACATGCAGTGATCGTTCAGCCGTCATCAGACAACCTTCACCCGAGAGCACCTGATCGCGGTCGAACATAAGCCAGTCGCGCATCAAGTCGTTAAGATCTCCGGCATCACCAAGCCACTCGGCGAACAGCCCGTTTCGGATGACCTGCTCCAATCCTTCCGCTCTTATTACGCACAACGCCAGCGGCACCGTTTGCAGCAGTGAATGATTAAAGTCGTGATTAACCAACAACTCCTTATAGTCCGTACTTGCTGGTACCAAAACACGACGCCAATACCATGTAATCAGCCACCAGCCACTGAACACACATATCACCAACAAACCCGTCAGCCCCAGTAGCGGCCATTTCGCGTTGTGAATAAGACTCTCATAACTGATGTGATACAGCGCCTGCCAAGTTCCACGAGTGGCGGCACTAACCTTGATCAACAGACCGGAGGCGGTCAGGTGCAGGCCGTTTTCGTAATCACGAAAGTCAGTGTTCTGTGAACCGACCAGCACGCTACCGTCAGGTGCTATCAAATCAATCGATTCAACCGCAGGTAAATTGTAAAACTGTTTGTCGATATTTATGCCGAAGGCATTGAACTCGTTGAACTCCAGTAGGGTCGCCACGATCATTTCTGGGGGGGGATGGCCATCTGCACTGTATTCATGGGATTGATCGGAGATATAGGCCAGCATTTCCCGTCGGCCATCAACCATAAAGCGCTCACCGGCGGTCCAATGCACAATCAAATCGCTGTTTTTGGGCGGACTCCTGGCAATAGTTGCCTTGACCTTTTCGATTACCGGTAACAAAACGGGCTGTGAATCCACAGGCTGCGAGTCAATCGCGGGCACGGCTACATCAAACCCATTCTCCAGATCGAACAAAAACATCTGAGGGGCGGCAAAAGATGATCCACTCCAGAAATCGCTGTAGACATTCGCCATGCTACGAGCCTGATCCAGCTCTCGAGCAACCGCGCCACTGACAAGCAAGTCGATGCGATCAGGCCCGAGAACCGATACTTTGGTCGAAAACTGTGAGGCCCTGCCCTCATAGAGGCGCAAGTCGCCCATTGGGCGCTCATTGAAGACATAGCCTAAGCCTTTCGCCGGTTTGTAATCAACCGAACCACTGGCTTTTATTGCTCGCAACAGAAACGTTTCGTGATCGTTGGCGCGTGCCACCAGTCTCAAAAAATGATGGTTGACTTTGACAAGTTCGCCTCTGACTACTTTGTAGGTTGCCCAATAGCCAACAATTACAAAAAACAGCAGCAACAGAAAAGAAACAATCAAAACAAAACTGAGACGCAGAGAGATTTTCTCCAGCCGTCCTACTCTGGATTGCCTATAACGCATAAAAAATTAAATCAAACGGCATCAAGCTACGCCCGTAAACCATCAAAAAATCCCCCGTCACAGGAGCATTTTCGCTCCCTTTCCATGCTTACAAGCCATTAAAGCAGAGTCATTGAAGCCTGTAAGATTAATCCTACAGGCGCTGTAGAAACTGCCGACCGACAGTCTGCGCGAGCTACGCCAAGGTTCACAAACAGTTTCTCTTAACTGTTTCTGCCCTTGGAGCGCCCATGAAAAATTTGAGTGTGCGAAATCTGGAACTGAATCCGTCGCAGTCTTTACCGGCGATGCAGCGCCATGACCTGATAAACGAGCTATTTTTTGAAATATTCGAGCTGGGCATATTATTGAGCAGGACCTCGTCTGCGCTCGGCCCCTCCATGGAACTCGACTTAATCTGCAACCTTCGTAACTTGGCTGCACGTTATTTTCCACGACGATCCGCCATTGGCTTGAACAGTATCAATGCCCCGCCAGCCGAATCACGTTTGAAGTCACCGAAACCAGCTCGACGCACTTGTCAACGATCTCTCTGAAGAACCTTTTGCGACCGATGCCGGAACGGCAGTTCATCAGCTATTGCCTGCAATACAACGCCCAACCCCGAAGGGCCTCGCTCTGCGCGTAGCCCTCACTAAGCCGCACAAGGTATTTCGCAGTTCCACCTCCACCTCCACAGGCACCGGCCTGCCAAGAAGACGTTCAATGTTCAGCACTAAATCCGTTCTACTTTTTTTTCTCGTGTGCCTGAGCTCGCTGATTGCGAGCGGTCGAACCCTCGCCAACCCGGCCGGAGGCTATCTTCATCTGACCAGTCAATTAGCCAGCGAGCCGCAAAAGTTGCAACTGGCACCCGAGGATTGGGCCTGGCTACGTGAACGGCACAGTCTGACACTGGGTGTCCCGGGGACGTCTGCCCCGCCCCTCGATGTCATCTATAGCAATGGCGATTACGAAGGCATCAGCGCCGACGTCATCACGCTGCTGAAGCAACAACTGGGGATCGAGATCAAGGTTCTTGGGCTCGCTACACGCCAGGATGCACTGGCGGCGTTACAGGCCGGCGAAATTGATCTGATCAGCCGCTCCAGCGTATATGAACATCACCATCCGGAAACAACCCTGAGCATTCCGTATGCAGTGAACGCACCTGCGCTATATCGGCGGCCAGGGGATGAACGCCCCGTTCCGTACGATCTGCGCGGCATGACTATCGCTGTGGCGAAAAACTACATTCCTGTCGACTTGTTCCGTGCCCGTTATCCCGAAGCGCGGATCATCACCTTCAATAACAATATCCAGGCGATGGCCGCCGTGGCGCTCCAGGGTATCGACGGGTACATCGGAGATTCCCTTTCTGCTCACTACATGATCAACCAGAGTTTTTTCAACTTCCTGAAGTTCTCGCAGTTCATCAGACTCGACGTCGGCGGTTACGGTTTTTTGCTCAGGGGTGATGAGGATCGGCTGATGAACATCCTCAACTCCACCCTGTCATCCTTCGGTACGTTGAAAATGGGCTATCTTGTCAAGCGCTGGACCGGAGGCGAAACTGTGATGCCCGAAGACCGAGTGGCATTGTCAGACCAAGAGAAGCGCTGGCTTGCCAAGCATCCCGTTGCGCGTTTGACGATCAACGATGACATGGCGCCTTCGGCTTACTTCGATGTCAAAGGTCGTTTCAATGGTGTGGTCTCGGATCTCTTCGAAATCATCACCCAGCGCACCGGCTTGCGCTTCGAGGTATTGCGCACATCGAGCTTCCAAGGTGTCCAGGATGCGCTGCGTGAAAACGAAGCGGATCTCGCGCTGCTGACACCCAGCGCCGAACGCCAGGAAACACTGCGGTTCAGCCATCCCTTCGCGACCAGCTCGTTCAGTCTGGTGACTTCGTCGGATCGTCGGGACATATTCGGCCTTGACTCTATGGCCGGCAAACGCCTGGCCATTGCCAAGGGGCACGTGCTGATCAACAACCTGCGCCGTGATTTCCCAGAGGTGATTTTGCTCGAGCCAGCCAATAACCTCGAAGCCATGAGCATGGTGATCAATGGAGAAGCCGACGCCGCGGTGATGGCGCTGTCCATAGCTCGCTACTACACCGCCCGCCTGTACGAGCAAAAACTGCGTATCTCGGGAATCCTCGACGGTGAAGACGCAACCGCTACCTTCGCCATGCGCCGCGGCGATACCGAATTGCAATCGATCATAGACAAGGCGATCTTGAGTATTCCACCCGATGAGCTGAACGCGTTGACGGTGCGCTGGCGCTCCAACGCTGCCATGAGCGGACAGAGCTGGCGCGATTACTCGCGGGTGATTCTGGAAATCGTCGGTTGCGCTCTATTTGTGCTGACCATCTCGATGCTGAGAATTTTCCAGTTGCGCCGACAGATCCGACGTCGCGTGGCCGCGGAAAAAGCCCTCAATGATCAGTTGGAATTTTTACAGACCCTGAACGACTCGATGCCGATTCCGATATATGTTCGCGACCTGGAGGGTCGCTTGCTGTCGTGTAGTCGCAGCTATGAAGAGGTCATGAACCTGCGTCAGGCCGACGTGCTGGGCAAGACCACACTGGAAATGCCGATCGAGCATTTTGAGGTGGCGATGGCGCTGCATAATAGCTACCTGTTGGCGATGGAGGCTGGCAACGCCCTGGCGCAGCGGTTCGAAATCTCCATTGCCGGAAACAGTCGAAGCATCGAGCACTGGATACAACCCTTCCGCGATTCTTCGGGGAGCATCAAAGGTGTGATCTGCGGCTGGCAGGATATCTCCGAGCACCGCCGACTGATCCACGATCTGCAAGAGGCAAAAGAGCTCGCCGATGAAGCCAACCGGGCAAAAACCCAGTTCCTGGCGACTATGAGTCATGAAATCAGAACCCCAATGAGCGCAGTGATGGGGACACTGGAACTTGCGCTCAAACGTGCAGATCAGGGCGTACTAGATCGTGACAACATCGACGTGGCTTACAGCTCGGCGAAGAACCTGTTGGAGCTGCTGGGCAATACCCTGGACATCGTGAGGATCGAATCCGGTCGCCTGAGTTTTTCGCCAAGACGTTCCAGTCTCAAGGAAATAGTCGAACCCGTGGCGCGGGTCTTCGAGGGTCTGGCACGGCAGAAAAACCTCAAACTGTTACTGGAAATCGACGCGGGTACCACGCGAGACGTGCTGGTTGACCCTTTGCGTTTCAAACAGATTCTGTCGAACCTGGTCAGCAACGCGATCAAATTTACTGACGAAGGCAGCGTGGCCATCCGCATCACCACTCATGTCGATGCCTTGCGTATGTTGCATGTGCAACTGCAGGTCACTGACACCGGAACCGGTGTTTCCGACGAAAACCTGCAGTTACTGTTCCGCCCTTTCGCACAGGTGGCGCAGTCCACGCTCAATGTCCACGGCGGTAGCGGGCTGGGTTTGGTGGTCTCGCGCTCACTCTGCGAAATGATGGGTGGGCGCCTGGAAATGCACAGTGCACTGGGGCATGGCACTACGGTCAATATTACGCTGAAACTGAAAACGCTTGAGCCACTTCCATTGGTGGACAGCGTGCCGGTGATCAAGCCCTTGCAAGCACCGAGAAAGCTCGCACACGTGCTGATCGCAGATGACAACACCCTCAATCGGCAGATGCTGCGTGCACAGCTAGAGTTCCTCGGGTGCACGGCGGTGGAGGCCGAGAACGGCCTCGAAGCACTGCAAATCTGGCGACAGCAATCGTTCGATCTGTTGATCACTGATTACCACATGCCGGTCATGAACGGCGTCGAATTGACCTTGGCGATCCGCAAGGAAGAGCACGAGCGACAATGCCCCCGCTTAACCATCCTCGGCCTTACCGCCGACGCCCAACAAGAGGAAATCGACCGCTGTATCAGCGCCGGCATGCGTGACTGCCTGATCAAACCCGCCAGCCTTGGGGTGCTGGAGGAACGCTTGAATGCTTTAATTCCAGCAGCTGCGTCAGCGTCCTCAATCGAGGTGTTTGTGCCTGCCTGCAACGCCTCCGCCGAGATGCCCGAGGGCTACGCCGAAGCGATTCACACCTTGAGTAAAATCAGCATGGGCAACCCCGTCATCCTTGAGCAACTGCTCGGGGAACTGCTGAAAAGCAACCACCGGGATCTTGAAGAACTGCGCCGACTGAGTGAGCACATGGACATCAACGCACTGATGCAACTGTCCCATCGCATTCGCGGGAGTGCAGCTATCATGCGCAACACCCGCCTGATCGAGTTATGCAAAGCTATCGATCTGGCCTGTGTCGAAAGCAGCTACGAGGAACTGACAGGCAAAACCGCTGACGTCGACAGAGAACTGTTGCGGATAGAAAAGGCCTTCACCAAGCGCCCTTTTCTTTATTGCTCTTGAGTCCGGGCTCAAATCAGAGCGTTACGCTTGGCCAGCTCGACCAGGGCAATCAGGTTTTCCGCACTCAATTTGCGAAGCAGTCGCACTTTATAAGTGCTGACAGTTTTGTGGCTGATCAGCAACTCTTCGGCAATATCCTGATTACCCATGCCTCGGGCCAACAACTTGAGCACTATAATCTCGCGGTCCGAAAGCTGGGAAATCTTCTGGCTTTCCTGGCTGGCAGCCTGAGAGTTGTCCCGCAACATCTGAATGGTATCGGCGGGAAAGTAAGTGTATCCCGACAGCACCGCTTTTACGGCCCCCACCAACTCATCCAGACTGTCATCCTTGCAGACAAAGCCATCTGCGCCAGCCTGTAATGAACGCACTGCAAAGTTACTGGTATCGCCGGAGGTCAGAATCAACACCTTGGTAGAGATACCAATCGCCTTGAGATGCGCGATCACCGACAAACCATCCATTTTAGGAATGCTTAAATCCAGCACAATCAGATCCGGGAGCAACTTGCGGACCGCTTCCAGTGCGTCCACACCGTTATCGACTTCCGCCATGATGGTGTGCCCTTCGCCTTCAAGCATCACCCTCACCGCCATACGCATCAGCGGGTGATCATCGACGATGACTATATTGCCCATGGTGTTTACTGCTCCTGAAGTGAGGCCGATCGAGTAGTGCGCTATGAATTGCGCCAACATAGCACAGGCCCGAGAGCGCAATGCTTGCGCGCCGGGCCTGTCGTGTTCAGTTCTATAAGTGAGTGGTTTGCAAACGGTTAAATGCTTGCGAAGGAACAAACCACATCAAACTTCTCGTACATCATGTCTTTCTTTGCAGGCGGCACGTCGTAGCTCGCGCGACAACTGCCGTTGCTCCAGCGAATATCCAGTACGCCTTTATCCTTCACACCGAATACCAACAGACGCGACAGATTGTCGACCACGCCACTGACGTTGCCCTTCTCGTCGAAGGCCTGTGCACCAAACGGAATTTTCTTGCCGTTGTCCAGGCTCAACGTCAATTGCATGCGACGCCCGGTCTGCGCTTCGAACCGACCTTTGACGATGGCACCACGGGTCGGTACGACCATTCGAGAGGTGTCGCTCACCTCCATGTCGCTACCCAAGGTGCTGGTATCCAGGTTGATCCAGTTAAAACGATACGGTTGCGCATAGGGCACCACGGCGTAGCCCTTGCGATCGGTGCGTGTCGCTCCGGCAGACGCGACACCGACATCGGCGACGCCCGGGACCTCAACCAAAGCAAAGGTCTCGCCAACAGGCTGACCAAACGTCACGCCACCACCGTGCACTACCATGGAGCCGGACGCACCGGCGTTGATGTGAGTGCTGCCCTGCCCCTGACCATAGTTGCCGTTGATTTTGGCTTTCGGGGTATCCCAACTCAAACCGAGGTCGCCGTTGGTGCTGCCGTTCGTGCTGTGACCGGCTTGGGCCGAATACATCAGGTTATTATCGTCGGTCAGGCTGCCGGCAATACCGGACTGGATCGACGAGTCGCCCTGGGTTGAGGACGTGACGCTGGAGAACGCCCGTTGCGAACGTTTGCTGCTACCAAACGGCATGCTGATCGATGCGGTGATCTGGGTGTCGGCACCTTGCACCATGGCTTGGCCATCCGTCCGCGATACCGCAAAACTGTAGCTCGTATCCGAGTAGCTGCCGCTGTAGCCGAATTGCCAGCGACGGGTGCTGCCTTGACGATTCCAGTAACTGGTTTCACCGAGGCTCACGAACAACGAACCACGGTCGGCAAACGACTGGTTGATGTTCATGTCGAATCGGCTTTTCTGCCGTCCGTAACTCGAACCGCCAATGTAGCCTTGTTCATCGACGTGCTGGCTGAACGTACGATAACCCTCGGTGGAATAGCGATAACCAACCATTGTGAAGGTAGTATCGGTGGAGCTGAGTGTCTTGGAATACAGGAAGCGCGCGCTTTTCCCGGTGTTCTTGCGGCCCCCCGCATCTGCGGAGGTGCTACTGGTGACGTCAAACGACAGGCCGCCCAACGAAGTATTCAAGCCCAGACCGAGGTTGAGCGCTCGGTACTGCTTTGAAGTCAGCGCGCCGCCGTAACCGGTAACGTTATCACTTACACCGTATACAAGAGTGCCTTGGCCGAATTTTGGCGCACCTGTGCCTTGGCTCTGGTATTGACCACCGGCAAAACTGTATCGGGCACTGCCACGGCGAGTCATCACTGGCAGATAAGAATAGGCTTGGGAGTACTGGCGTTCGCGGCCATCGGATTCGATGATCTTGACCTTGAGGTCGCCGTTCGAACCGCTGGGAAAAATGTCGCTGATCTCGAACGCACCAGGCGACACCGTCGTCGAGTAAATGACGTAGTCGTTCTGGCTGATCTCGACAGTCGCGTTGGTCTCGGCTATACCACGCACCACCGGGGCAAAACCGATCTCGTTGTCCGGCAACATGCCCAACTCAGAACTGATTTGCGCGCCGCGAAAGCGAACGCTGTCGAAGATATCTCCCTGCGTGTACAACTCCCCCGCCGCCAGTTTGGCTTTGAGGCCGATGAGATCGCGCTCCACGTAACTGCGGTTGCTGCTGAATTTGTTCCGTGTGCCGGTAGTGCCGATAATCGACGACTCATTGCGCAGGCGCCAGGCCCCAATATTGAAGCCGTTGCGCAAACCGATGTAGCGGTAGTCGTTGCGATTACCCTGATTGATATTGCGACTGAAGTTGGTCTGATAATTGGTGTAGAACGCAGTAATCCCCTGATCCCAAAGCGACGGGTCAACGTAGCTCCGAGGCTGACGCTGGACATAAGCCTGGGGAATGCTGAACTGCAGCGCCAATGAGTTTACATCAAACTCGACTGCCGCACCGGGTGCCAGCGTCGCTACATCAATGACGGACTGATCATCACTGTCCTGGGCAATAACGTTTTCCCGACGCAAGCGGTCGACGTTGACGCCGAGGTTTTGCAGTACGCCTAGCTGAATGATCGGGCGCACTTCTCCGTTGTCGCCAGCCACTGCAAATTCGATATCCTGTCGGACAATCAGAATCTGGTTGAGATAAATATCTACCGCGTAGCGACCCGGCGACAGTGAACTGCCCTGCTCAAAGTATTTGAGTTCAGCCTTGGCCCCACCCTTACTCAGGAAGCTTTCATTGAATTCGACCGAAAGCGCCGCGACAGGAACGGTCATCCCCAGAAAAAAGACGCAGGAACCACTTGCGCGATTAACGAGTTTTGGATTCGCTTTCTTCCTGAAAACATACACAGGCTCTTTCCTCTTACAACTTCTTAGTAAACTTGCGGCCCCTCCGCAGCAGAACGCCAACCCACGGACACGAACTTAGCTATTACTCAAAAACACTCTGCGTGTGTCTAACCGGTGCCCCGTAATCATTGATATTGTAATACTCGACCACAGACCGTTTATCGGTGTTGCCTACCGGCGCTCCCTTAACCAGAAACTTTCCGGTAGAGAGTGGTGCGACCATATCGGTGTCTACCGGGTATGTTTTGCCATCGCTTTTATATTCAGTCGTGCCGAAGGACACGTGATATAGCGAATCGTTAGTGACACGAAGATAGCGCTTGCCACTTTCATCCTGAACGCGCCATTTAAGACCGCTGGCGGCTTCCGCCGAAGTACCCGTCAGAGAGTCGGGGCGATAGAACACCTTAATCCGTTGGCGCATCGCCAACTGCAAAATATTTTCACCTTCGGCCTTTTGTGGAATTTCTTGCACACTGAGCCAGAACACCGATTCCTTGCCGTCTGGCAAGCCCTGCCCGTAATAGAAAATCCGCAAAGTCTGCTGTTTTTTAGTGGTAAGACGGCTCAGGGCCGGGGTTAGCGCAAACGGTACATCCTGGCCTTTGAAGGCTACGTCCGGCTCGATCCAAGACTGGATCATGATGTCCTGATTGCCGTCGTTTTTAACCAGAATGGATGTTTCCTTACTCTTCTGAGGATAGATAATTCGCGTGCCGCCTAGTGTGATACCGGCGGTGGCGACGCTGCTGCAAAGCAAAGCGATGCCAGCCAGCACATATCTGGATTTCAATATCATCGTTTGGCCCTTCAAGAGATAAGGCAGAGAAACAATCGATGTCTCTCCGCCTTGAAGATTTACTGGTATGTCAGGGTGTAAGGCAAAGTACCATTAGCTGCGCCCGGAACAATGGTCGGTTCGCCGTTGGCAACATACGCGGCACGCATATTCAGATTGGCGGTGTACTTAGCGGAGGTATCCGCGCCGGTTACAATAAGTGCAGAGTCGAACGAATCGCCAGCCGCCAGGTTCAACATGGTGTTGTTAGGGGCGAAGATACCGATGCCAACCCCGGAAGCGCCGCCCGGAGAAATTTTCAACAGGGAGTTGTTCTTGTCATCCACTCCGCTACCGGAGTACGGGTCAAACTTGACTTTTACTGTGGTCAAGCCGGTAGCGGTATTGCCACAATCGAGGTTGATGTTGATAGGTGTCCCCGAAACGATTGGTGTACTGCCCGTATTTTTTAACGAATCAATACTGACTTTGCCCAACCCGACGGCAATAACTGTATTACCTTTATTTCCGGTAATACCCGCACCAGCACCCGCAGTTGCACTGCAAGAAGCCGCAGTGATCTCCCCAGTAAATTCAATCTTGCCATCAGCAGCTATCGCGGAAGTCGCAATGAGACTGGCTGTGGTGGCCGCCAGAATACCTCTCAGTGAAATGAACATCGGATGTTCCTTATGCTGCGTAAGTGAGTGTGTTGAGTGCTCTTTAAAAGAGTGGGGCAATCTTCACCGAGTGCAGCTCTAGCAACAATTGCAGGAATCGTCCTACCCCAACAGATAAATCCGTCGGACATGTAGGATAAATCCTACCTACTTGAGAGGTTCGCAAAAAAACGCCTGAACCTTACGGATCAAGCCTCGTTGTAAACAGAGTGAATTAGCGAGGTACAAACCATGGTGCAGATGTGTTCGCCTGTAGCGTAATGGTCTTTATCGGAGTATAGGCGTTGAGGGTCTCGCGACAGAATTCACGTCCGATGCCGCTGTTTTTGAAATCCCGAATGCTGTGCCATCAGTAATCTTTGAATAACGGTTAGTCCAGACAGAGCCAGCTTCAAGCTTGTCTGTGGTCGCCATCGCATGCTTGAGGTTAGTAGTTTAGATCCACGCTGCCAGGCCCTATTCGGTGTGGTTGACATGGGCAACATTTCCTCGTAGCTATGCCATTCGATAAGCGACAGCACCGGGCGAAGATCTACTCCTGACAAATGCGGATGTTATTGCGCGACATCAAGATCGTCGGTCCGATAGCTTAAGGGCGCAGTTGCGCCAGGGTAATTCGTGAAAAACCTTAAATCGTTTGTCATCGTCCACGGCGCCACAACCGCCGAGCACCCCACAGGCAGAGAACAAGCAACGTCAGCACACCGGGCACCAGACCGATATTGATGGCTTTGAGCAGCGCCCCTAACGTCTCCACCTCCAGATTCGATTGCCTGGCCACCGCGCGCATCTCACTCGCAAGGGCGATTTTTTCCTGAATGAAACGGTCGATTTCCGTTTGCTGATTGGCTCTCAGACCGGCATCGTCCTGATTCTCGGATTGCAACAACGACAACTGTCGTTCGGTTTCATCGAGCTTGCTCTGCAACGTGTCGCTCATGTCCCGAAATCGCTGCCGAGCTTGTCGCTGGAGGACTTCCACAGTGGTGAACGTGCGGCTGTAGTGCCCACGGGAGCGTAAATTGATCAAGGCATCAGTGCCGGTCAGGCTGTCCAGTGCATTGAGCACAAACACACCGTTGTCGGCCCAGGCTACGGGGTCGCTGATACGGCCTTGAGAGTCAACCCAAAGGTTGTCGCTGAGCAGATCGGTGTCGGCTACCACAATTACATTAATGTTTTCAGTCGAGGTAATTGCTCCAGGCTTGCCCTGCACCTCAGTCAGAAACGCCGACTGCGTCGGGCCTTGCAACCGGGCCGCGAGGGTGAAGCGCTCGCCTGACGGTTTCATTTCCCGCGCTAGTTCGCCCGAATCTTTCATTAGGTCAAAGCGCGCCGTGCTGAACGCCATCGAATACTCGGAGCCACGCAACAAAGGGCTGAATGTAGTGCGCGCACCTTCCAGTGGCTCAAGAATTCCTGCCGTGGTCATGTTGATGCTTTGCAGGCCGGCCGTCGTAACGTCTTGTTGATTCATCGCCGATGCAGGCAATGCGAGTGCCGTCGGTTGCCACACCGGATCGGTGTCGTCCTTCAGATTGACGAACTGCCCGTAGTGACCATCGCCCAGCACCTTGCCAGGCACCTGGCGCACCCCCCAAGCCCGTAACAATGGCGCCAGATCAGACGATTTGTCTTTGCTGGGAATGCCGAAGTACTGCTCACCGTGATCCTGCTCGCTATATGGGTCTGCAAACAGCAGCAATCGGCCGCCCCGCAGCACGAATTGATCGATCGCCAATTGGCTGTTGTGGGTGAGGCGCTTGGGGTGCACCAACATGAGTACAGTGAGATCTGCAGGAATTTGCTCAATCTCGCCGCTCAGCTCCTGCACATCGAAAGCCCTTCGGATCTCATCGAGCACGAACCAGGGCGGTAAAGTGCGTCGACTCTGCTCATCGAAGCCACCTGTCAAAGGAAGCGAGGACAACAAGCCGATGGGCGCCCTCTCCGGCTTGTCCAGTGCCTGTAACAAGCGACTGATTTCGTACTCTAGGAACGCCTGCTCATCCAGAGAAAACAATGGAATGCGTTGTGTATGCTGGTGTTCATCGACCGCCGCCAATCCGAAGAACACCTGCCCTCCGACTGCCCCCAATGGAATCGCATCCAATCCAAATTCACGTGCGCGATCTTCCTCGATGGAGAATGCCTGCGGATCTATCAGATGCAGTTTCAGCTTGCCATGGCTCTGACGCTCATATTCCCTGAGCAGCGCCTCGACGCGTCGGGCATAGCTGCGCAAAACAGGCAGCTCTTTGGCCGCCTCGCTGGAAAAAAACAGATAGAGATCCGTCGGACCGGCAAGCTGCTCGATAATCTGCCGGCTACCCTGGCTCAAGGTGAACAGTTGCTGTTCGGTCAGATCCAACCGTGGCTCGTCCAGAGAGGTACCGACACCGGGACTGCCGGTCAGAATCGTCAAGGCTACTCCGCTCAGGCACAGCGTGACGTAACGTACACGTCTCAAGTCCATGGCTTACGAAGCCTTCTTCAGATCGACGACCAACGCCGTCGCGGTAAGCCAAGCGACGATCTGACCGAAGAAATAAATCAGGTCTCGAGGAGCTATGACACCTTGGCTGATCGAGCCGAACCGTGCGAGGAAACTCATAGATGCACTCACATCAAGCCACGCCATCGGCGCCCATTGTTTGAGCAGGTCCAGCACTGGAGCTGAACCGCTGGCAATGAACAGCAAGCCAACCATGGCCGCCATCAGGTAAGCGACAACCTGATTCTTGCAGAGTGCAGACATACAGCCGCCGATCGCAAGGTAAACGCCGGCCAGAAACCAACTTCCCAGATAACCGCATAAAATAGCGCCATTGTCCGGTTCGCCCAGGTAATTGACTGTGAACACTATTGGAACAGTCAGCAGCAACATCAGTGCGGCAATCAACCAGGCCGCGAAATATTTGCCGACCACCACTTCGAAACGGGTCAACGGCAAAGTCATCAAAATTTCAATGGTGCCGGACTTTCGCTCTTCAGCCCATTGGCGCATCGCCAAGGCTGGCATCAGCAGTAGATATATCCATGGGTGGTAGGCAAAAAACGGCGTCAGATCCGCCTGGTTTCGCTCAAAAAACCCACCGGGATAAAATGTGCATACGCCACACAGCACCAAGAACGTCATCATCAACAGGTACGCGGTTGGCGTGGCGAAGTAGCTGCAGAACTCGCGCTGAATAATCGGCGGCAACATTCTCATGCGGCGCGCTCCCGTGTCAGGGTTCGAAATACTTCCTCAAGTCCTCCCCGCTCCACTTCCTGGCGCCGCACTTGCCAACCTTCGCTGAAGACCAAGGCATTGATCGCCGGAAGAATCACTGCGCCGTCCCGGGCTAGCACCTTCACGCTATGCACTTCGGGACCAGCCTCGATACCGGCGACTCCCGGCAGTACCGCAAGCGCCAGCAAGTCCAGTGGATGGTGACCGAACAGTGTCACGGCCTGATGATAACGGGAGCGGCTCTGCAGTTGCTCCAGCGTGTTGTCCGCCAATAAATGACCGCCGTCGATGACCAGAGCACGACTGCACAAGGAAGTGACCTCTTCCAGTATGTGCGTCGAAATCACCACAATTTTGTCCTTGGCGAGTTCAGAAATGAGTCCGCGCACATGGCGCTTTTGATTCGGATCAAGGCCGTCGGTGGGTTCATCGAGAATCAGCACTTTAGGGTCATGCAACATGGCTTGCGCCAGTCCAATCCGACGCTTGAAGCCCTTTGACAAAGTATCAATGTGGTCCGTGACCACGTAACCCAGCTCGAACCGATCGAGCATCTGCGCTACCCGCCGCTTCCTTTCGGCGCCACGATAACCACGTACTCTGGCAATAAATCCAAGAAAACTCTGCACGCTCATATCGCCATAACAGGCATTACCTTCGGGCAAATAACCCACCAGACGCTGGGCCTGCCGCGTATGTCGGCTGATATCGAATCCGCACACGGTGACAGTTCCCGACGTCGGTTTTATCAGGCCTGTGAGCATGCGCAGGGTAGTAGATTTACCCGCACCGTTGGTGCCAAGCACCCCCAGTACTTCCCCCGTGGCAACTCGGAACGACAAATTGTTTACAGCAACATTCCCTGAGAAATGTTTTGTCAGCTTCGAAATATCAATCATGGCTTCCGGTTCGCTGGACGATTTTCCGCCTCGCGTTTGCAGAGACGGTCGTTGAGACCGGGAACATAAACCGCTGATTGATTGATTTGAACCGTGGCAAGCGAATACCAGATCAGTCTGTGGGTCGCGATGAATTATCCGAGGCTGTTGGCGCTTTGTCCTACATAGGACGGCACCTTCACTCGCTATTCTTTGCGGTCTGTCATTCCAGATTTTCGTCCAATCCCGGAGCCGCGAAACCATGAAGTTTAGAACAATCACCGTTACGAATTCCGATGATGAACCGCTTAACGCTGTCTTGTTGTGCGGCTTTTCGGCGACTGGGGCTGACAGGAAGTATGTGGTTTACAGCCTCAATGAAAAGCTTGGCGGCGGTCTGGCACGGATCTATGTAGCCTCATTGCGTGATGACCAGAACGACTTGCTCATGACCTGCGTGCCCCCGATCGATTTCAAGATGGCGGCACAAACCCTCAAAAGCATTATTAGCGACGCCTTGGCTTCGGCATCCGGGATGAGAGATGGGAGCTATCAAATTCTTGATCTACTAGATGCCCGCATTATTCCGGGAGATGTACACACCCATCGTTCATTGAAGGTTAACGAAGCATGGGTGGAAAAGTTGCTGAATTTTCAACCGTCGGCAGGACCCTTTATACAAAAAACCACGGAAACTTCGACACCGGATATACATATCGAACTGGAGTGCACCGACTACTACTCGAAACTGACCCTCCTGAACCAATATGAAGACAACAATCGTCAGGCTCCCTCTCCGCCCTTGAACAAGAGCTCCCGAAATGACCTCGCTGCTTCTCCGACATCCGTTATGACCAACGTAGCGCCAACTATCTCCCTGGAAGCATCCGAGGAAACCGATCCAATGCCCCAAAATACCGTATCGCGTATTGAACAAAGCTTGCAGACACTCATGACGAACCTAAGTAACCATAAAGAGGCGCTGCAGAGCAAACACGAGGAGATCTATAGTGCTCGGCTTGAGCAGGAGCGTCTTGACCGCGACTTGACTATCCGCGAAGCCATGTTAGATCAACGGGAGGAAGAGTTGAGCAAAAGCGCTGCCTCACTGATTATTGCCGAGGCGCAGCTAAGTGAGTTGATCCTACTAATCAACGATGCCTCTCCCGTTACTGCCCCGTCTCCAGCATCATCAAATTCGGATTCATAGTTATTTGGGATATGCCTGCACTCGGAGAAAGCCTGACTAAAACACTCACTGTGCAGTAAGTTCGAACTGGGAATACTGTTACACCAGGTCAGGTTAATACCGGAGTAACAGTCACTAAAACACAACACCGTGAGTCGAGATTGCCTATTTCAAATTCAGAGCAATATTATTGGCCTCCCCTCGCCATGCCATGCCCCTGAGAATCGTGAGCAACCAAGTATCAAGACTCCCCCAACGAAGGCCAACTCGATGGATCCTTTACATGACATCCAAATTTTGCAGCTTAGACTAATCGAATCGGCTTCGGTGAGTGAAAGCTGTGCTACTGACCTGTTAGGCATCTTACGCAAACTGACTATCACCGAGGCCAAGAATGTCGTCGACATCATTGGCCTGCTGCAAAACGAGGCAGAAAGACTGCGTGAGCTCTCAAAAGCCTTGACTGCTCGCGGATATGCGATGCTTGACTGCTAAAGCAATGCGCATCAGTTTTGATCAGCATCACAAGATGCTACATAGGCAGCGGAGCCCAGCTTTTCGGCGGTTTTCACTAAGTCCTTTCAATATTTCAATGACTGAAATTTCAGTAAGCTGGCGGGCCTGCCACTAACGCGATCCCGCGGGTTTCCGACCCCGTGTCCTTTGGAAGTCCCCAGGGTCCCCGGCGGTTTTCTGCCCGGTCCGGTCAATCGACTCGGCATCCGAGTGCCATGCCCTGCCCCCATCCCTTGGAAAGACGGACATCTCTGCGAAGGTTTCAGCTAGAGAGATTCCGCGAGTTCGATAACCCGTGTAGGGGGCGGCCCTCGGGGAGGACCCGTAAAAATCGGCGCCCTACCCGGCCTGCCCGGCTCATGCCTTCGGTTCCGCCTCACTCAGATCGAGCCGTTTGGCGACCCAGCGTTCGTACAAGCCGATGGCGACATCCGCGCCGGCCATCGCGGTCAGGCAACCCAGCGCACCCGCTGTCCAGATGGACAGGCCCGCGCCGAACAACAACATCATCGCCGACACGCCGCAAACGATGCAGGCACCGGACCGAAGTGCTAGCCGGCGCAGTAACGCCCATCCTCGCGCCCCATCCTTGTCAGCGCGCCACATCTCGCCGGACACACCACCAACCAGGGACAGCGCAATCACCAACCAGATCGGCATCTCTGCCAGTGCCTGTTGCTCGTTCGTCATCGCCCTGCCCCTTAAACAAAAAGACCCGGCGCAATGGCCGGGTCTGGTGGTGGGTGGCCTTCCGCGCTTTGCGGTCGCACCCATCGAAGATGGCCCCTTTTTACAGGTCGATTCTGGTGGCAGCAACCCTCCGGTTTCTTGTACGCCCAAGGCCGCTGACCGCTCTTGCTCAAGGCGCCCAAACGGAACCGTCGCCAGCCCAGCCGATGCAGGATGGCACCCACGCGCATCTGCTCGGGTTTGCCCCAATGACCAGGATCGAGCTTGAGCGCCTGGCTCATCACCTCACTGCCGGTGGCGGTCTCGCCGATCTGCGACTCCTCCAGCCAGGTCAGAATGGGTCCTTCCCATTCATCGACGACAAATCGTTGATCCTGAGCTTCGGCAAACATCGGCGCTTCGTCCGGAGTTACCCACCAGAGGCCACCCGCCTCGTAGCAGAAGACCGCCTCAGCCCAGAGCTGGTCGCGGATCTCACGCAGCAACTGCAGGTCGACCTTCGTACACCCATCACATCAGTGAGCCAGGCTTCGAGGCGAGGCACGCGATCCCATTCCAGCTTTTTCAGATACTCGCGCACCGGATGAAACGCGTGGTCATGTGCCACGACGCTCACCGCCTCGATAACGTGCGAAGACTTCACGCGCAAGTTGTACTGCTGCGCGAGCCACTTCATCACCCGCATGTCGTCGATGTCAGCCCACTCACCGGTACCGCCACCATAGGGTGCCGCACGAAGCTTGACGATCTTTGAGCTGAAAGCGCTGTAGCTGATGACCCCGGCCCAACGCTCGTCATTGGCCAGTATCAATTCGACGTTCTGCATGTGCGCGATCAGGGCACCGCTTTCACTGCGAGCAAGCTGGTCTTTCCAGCCACCGGCCGCTGGTGGACGCACCACTGCCAGTACCTGACGACGAACTGCATCGAGACCTTCGGCTACGTGCAGGTCGTTGAAGTCAGTCCACTTGTCGTGACGCTCGACCGAGAAGATCGGCGCAACCACCTGGGCACCGACAATCAGGGCGGCATTGCTGGCCTTCTCTTCACCCGGATTCCAGGCATCGCCGTTGGGCTTGGTGGTTTTCCAGTCGTCATCGCGGCAAATGATCAGCGGGCAACCGGCAAACCGCTCACGCATGGCCTTGCATACGGCCAGCAGGTTACCGGCGTCGAAGGCGACGGCCACAGTGAGCGAGGTCGCCATGTGCAGGCTGGCGCCGGTGGCGTAACCCTCACAGACCAGCACCGGCTCACCTGGCTCCGGATACGAGCCAAGCAGGTGGAACGCGCCCTCCTTTGCCATGCCGTAAGGCCAGTAGGATTTGTCGCGGCCGGTGTCCTCTTGCTTGATGGGAAAAATGACCTGCAGACCCATGAGCTGGTTGTGCGCATCGCTCATCGGTACCAACACGGCGCCGGTGCGTGGCGCGTAACGGACCTTGATGCCAACGATCTGTTTACGGTCCAGGTAGTCGCTGCGCCCGATGGTCGGCATGCGCTCGAACAAACTTTGCGCTCTCTTCGCGGCCCGCCGCGCAGCGTTATTCGCGATTTCGGCGGCGCGGCGCTTGATGGGTTGGCCCATCGGGTGGACCGACTTAAGGCCATTGGCAACGGACAGGTTCCAGTCGTGGCAGCAAGCGCATTCGAAGCGCTCTGTATTTCATAGCAAGGAGGCAGCATGAACATTCAATTTCTTAGCCATGAGCAGGTCTGCGAGCTTACCGGAGCTAAAACTAAAGCCGGTCAGATTACGGTACTGAAGCGCAATGGCATTCGTCACACCATCAAACGCAATGGCTGGCCTTGCGTGATTGCCTCGGCGCTGACAGGAGCAACTACCACCGCGCCAGAAACTCCAACGTGGCAGCCGCGCCTGGTGGGATAAATGGGACGAAGACCAACAAAGCCGGGGAGCATTCCCCGGCTGCGCGAGAGAAAACGCGGCAACACCACCTATTACCTTTACGACACTGGCGGGAAACCACGCAAGGAAATCCCGCTAGGTACAGATTACGGCTTAGCCATACTAGAGTACGCAAAGCTCGAAAAAAGCCGCGTCTCTCAAGCTTTGACACAAACCGTACTTACCTTTGCTTACGTAGCCGAGCTTTATATGAATGAGGTGGTTCCCACAAAAGCCCACGCCACCCAAAAGGACAACGCGCGCGAACTGAAAAACCTTCTCCTGTTCTTCAACGACCCGCCCGCTCCTCTAGAAGCAATCGAACCGAAACATGTTAGCCAGTACCTTCGTCATCGCGGTAAGGCAGCACCTATTCGTGCGAATCGAGAGAAAGCGTTACTCAGCTCCATCTGGAACTTTGCTCGCGAGAATGGCTATACATCCTCGGCAAATCCTTGCTCAGGCGTGAAAGGCAATAAAGAAACCGGTCGCGACATATATGTCGAAGACGACGTACTTGCCAGAGCCTACCAGCATGCCGATCAGCCATTGAGAGACGCTTTGGACCTGTTCTATCTAACAGGTCAGAGGGTCGCAGACACATTGAAGATGGATGAGCGAGACATAAAAGACGGGAAGCTCTCCGTTCAGCAAGGCAAGACTGGGGCTAAACGAAGGATCGAGATCATTGGTGAGCTTAAAGTCGTAATCGATCGAATCATGGCACGAAAGGCTGGACACAAAATCAGATCAACACGTCTCGTAGTAATCGACTCTGGGCAGCCGATGACAACCAGCATGCTCAGAAAACGGTTCGATGACGCCAGGGAAGCAGCCGGGATTCCAAAAGCAGAATTTCAGATGCGCGACCTAAGAGCAAAAGCGGCGACGGATAAGGAGGAGTCAACAGGCAGCATCCGAGAAGCTCGGGACCAGCTCGGACATACAACCGTCGGGATGACAGAACAGTATATCCGCATGCGGAAGGGGATGAAGGTTACCCCTACGAAGTGACTGACGGTCACGAATTGCGGAAAAGATTTTTTGATTGCGGAAAAAAGAACGAAGGGCTTGCATGAGATATGCCATGCAAGCCCTTGATATTTATGGTGCCCGAAGCCGGAATCGAACCGGCACGCCCTTACGAGCGGGGGATTTTAAGTCC
>NZ_NQYG01000071.1:0-25794 GCF_002878485.1 Pseudomonas sp. AD21 | reverse complement strand
GCGGCACCGGCGCCGCCCCGCTGATGCCCGGAATCCTCAAACCGGCCGACGCCGACAAGGCCGGCCAGGTCCTGACCCCGGCCCAGATCAACACCCTCAAACGCAACGCTCCGTTCTGCGAAGAATGCGAAAAATGCAAGGCAGGTGCCTGTGCCATCTGATCGACTGACACCCAAGGACTGGCTGGCACAACAGCCGCTGCAGACTGGCGAGCGTTTGTATCTGGTGATCAGTGCGGCGAGTGATGCCGAGCCGCTCAAGCCGTTCTATCAGCAAGATGCCGCACCACAACTGCAGCCTATTTGGAGTGGAACGCCTTACGCCGATTGGCTTCCCGTAATGCCGTATCTCGCCGAGATCAGCCCCAATGCCAGTTTTCTGCAATGGATTACTGAAACCGATGCATTGGATTGGGGTTGGCTAGCGGTATCCACCAGCGCGCCGGAAACGGTGCTGGAGCATTTGCGCAGCCTGACTCAGGTAAAAATGCCGGACGCTACTGAGGTATTTTTCAGGTTCTGGGATGGTCGACATCTTCGTCCGATCATCGAAGAGTTAGGTGCTACAGCAGGTGAATTGCTGCCGGTTTTCCAACGCTACCTGATTAACGGACAGACGCTCGAAGTCGGCCGAAGAGCGGTACCTCCCGCAAAAGAGTGGCCTTGGTGGGAGATCCCCCAAACGCTTTTGGATGCTCTTGCGAAAAAGGATCACACCACCGTCGTTGAAAACCTGATGCAATGGCTATCAGAAGATTGCCCAGAGCTGTACTTCGAATTTCCCGAAGCCAACTTGCGCAGAAAGGTTGAGCGCTTCGTGCGACAGAACCCAAACACAGAAGATATGGCAGAGCGTCTCGCCGCAGAGCTGACAAAGGAAGTCACGTCATGAATACCCCGATTGGTACCCTGGTCCTGCGTGTGCTGGACGCCAAAGCGCCTGACGTGAACCTGATTCTAAAAGACTTCAAAAACTGCCTGAGTGATTACAAGGAATGGGCAGACGGTTTCTGGACTGGTTGGGCGCTGGACGTCGACCAGACCTTCAGGGTCGGCAACGAAGTCAGCATCACCGAACGGAAAACCGAAACAGGTGCGGTAAAGACCTATGCCACTTGCCCATTGGTAGGTGACTTCACGCTGATTCATATGTTTGAGTCGGCGCGCTTCGTGCCGATTGGCAACACGCCAGTCAAACTGGAACCGGTCACCAAAGGTACCTTTTACGACGACGTTACCGGTCCGGTCATCGAAACTATGATTGGACCCAGCGGCATCAAAGTGATCGAGGGGGCCAAGAGGGGTCAGACTTACCGCATCACTTTTTTCCCCAACGTATCCCAGAGCAACGTCAAGGCGCTCTATGACTCCTATCAAGGCGTTATCGGCAAGCTTGATGGCTGGTTGCAGAGCGAATGGTCGAGCAAGTTTCAGCCGCAATGGGCCAGTTACTCCGCAGCCGATCGTGCCGGGCGCTCGGTGATTTTGCTCAAACGAGCCTTGGAGGGTTTTGAAAAGGCTCTGTTGCAGCTGTGGGATGACATCAAAAGCCTGTTCGAGCTACTCGCCAATCCGAGGAAAAATTACGAAAAGCTGAAAAAGTACCTGTCGGACGTCGAGATCGACAAACTCTATGCAGCCTCCAAGGAGTCGATTGCTTCAGGATTGCTGATACTCAGCGATGAACCCCTGATGTTTATCTACATCTCAGCCATTGTGGCCTGGGTAGGCATGCTGCCTCCCCAAGTCGTAGTTGACGTAGTAACGGCGATTGCCTCGGAATTCCTGATCAACGTCCTGGTGGGTATCTGCCTGACAGGTGGCGCTGGACTGGCTATAAGAGCCGGCACCAAAGTCCTCTCCACCGTCAAATCGGGAGAAGCGGTCAAGTACCTTGAAGACCTTGCGTCTACCTTGATGACACTCAGCAACAAACACGCCCTGCCCGCCCATGCGGAAGTGTCGAAGCCAATCATCACCAGCGCTAAGAATGTGCCGATGAAGCCGGCCAAAACCGCAGCGCTGAAAATCGAAGAAGCGACCACCGAAGCGCCGAAAGCTGGCTCGCGGAAGGCTGAACCCAAAAGCCATGTAGAGGGGCTGCCACCCAAAAAGCAACTGCCTAAAACTGCAGATACTCCGAAACAGGAAGTCAAAGACGCCTCTTCATTCCCTAGGGACAAGAAAAAGAACCAGTCCACTCTGCAACCTAAAGAAAAAGTCGACGACGCTCCTGATCAGTCCAGGACACCCGATGACAAAAGCGCCACTTGCGCGAAGAAGACCTGCACCAACGGCTGCCCGGTCTCGATGGTCACCGGTGAAGAGCTGCTAACCATTACCGACGGTGAACTCGGTGGCCTGCTGCCATTCAGTTGGACTCGACTCTACCGAACCAGCGCGGCTGAAATCGACTGCGGTCTAGGCTATGGCTGGAGTCACGCCCTCGCTCAAAGGGTGGACATCAATGGCAACGAGGTGGTGTGGACCGATCACGAAAACCGGGTCACCACATTTCCCCTGCCCAGCGTACAGCGTCCGGCAATCACCAATAGCCTTTCGGAAGCCGCGATTTTCATTGGCGACGACCCGTCCGAACTCGTACTGACTCAAGCCGGCGAAAAGCCGCAGTTCTATCACTTCCGCTTCAACAGCAAAGGCGCGACGTTGATCGCCATCAGCGACAACTACGACAATCGCCTGCACATCACCCGTGACATCCATGGTCGAATCAAGCGCGTGGATAACGGTGCTGGTCGTGCATTGCTTGTGCGGTACGACCGCAAGCACATTGTCGCCATCGACTATCAGCAGTTTATTCCAGCGGACAATCTCGAAGACGCCTGGAACACCGTTCAGACGCTGACCACCTATGAGTACGATGCTCACCATCGGTTGATCAAAGCCACAAACGCTCTGGGAGAGTCCGAGCGTTATGCCTACAACGAGCAAAACGTCATTCTTGAGCGGCAACTCGCCGGGGGCGCGAGCTTTTACTGGGAGTGGGAAAAGGAAGGCAAGTCCGCACGTTGCATCCATCACTGGGCCAGTTTCTCTCAGATGGATGCGCACTATGCGTGGGATGACAAAGGCAGCGTCACCGTTACCAATGCCGATGGCAGCGAAGAGATCTATACCCACGACGACAAGGCGCGACTCGTCGCCAAAGTTGATCCGGATGGTGCCGAGCACTTAAAAGCCTATGATGACAAAGGCCGACTGATCGCCGAAAAAGACCCGATGGGGGCGGTCACTGAATATCAGTACAACGAGGCCGGCCGTTTGATCGCGGTGATCCCGCCAGAAGACGCGCCGACCACCTACGAGTACTACAAGGGCTTCGTCCGTGTGGTGAATCGCGGTACCGCCAAATGGATCTACTGGCGTAACGACCAGGGTGACATCACTGAGCAAGTCGACCCGGACGGCAACTCGACACATTACAGCTACGATCGCCAAGGACGCCTGCTGGAGATCCGCCATCCCGACGGCAGCCGCCACCAACTGGGGTGGAACAATCTCGGACAATTGCTGGAGGAGCGCCTGCCGGACGGCGGTCAGCGCAAGTACCGCTACGATGCGCTCGGTCGCCAGATCACACGTCAGGCTGAAACGGGTGCGATCACCCACTACCAGTGGGATGCGGCTAACCGCTTGGCACAGATCACGCTGCCCGGCGGCGCCACTCGCGCTTTCACCTATAACCCGTATGGTCGGGTCACCGCCGAACGCGACGAGCTCGGCCGTATCACCCGCTACGAATACGCCGACAACCTGCACCTGGTCAGCCGCCGCATCAATCCGGACGGCAGCCAACTGCGCTATCGCTACGACAACGCACGTCTGCTGCTCACCGACATCGAAAACGAACGCGGCGAACACTATCAACTCGATTACTACTCAAATGGGCTGATCCAGCAGGAAACCGGTTTTGACGGGCGTCGTACCGCCTATGAGTACGACCTCAACGGCAAACTGCTGAAGAAAACCGAATACGGTGACGACGGCAGTGAGCTGGTGACCGAGTACCAGCGCGACGCCTCTGGCCGCTTGCTGGTCAAAACCCTCGCTGATGGCGAAGAAATCCATTACAGCTACGATGCTTTGGGTCGCTTGGTAAACGTTGACGACGGCCACTGGCCCCTCGCCTATGAGTACGACGTACAAGATCGCCTGATCACTGAACACCAAGGTTGGGGCACCACGCGTTACGAGTACGACAGCGTCGGCCAACTCAATCACTGCCGCCTGCCGGATGGCAGCACACTCGATTACCGCCACTTGTCCGGCGGTCGGCTGAGCAGCATTGACCTCAACGGGTCGCGCCTGACTACGCATCAGTTCGACGCTGGCCGTGAACAGCAGCGCCAACAAGGCGTGCTGCTTAGCCAATACCAATACGACGAACAGGGAAGGCTTCAAGCGCACACCGTAGGTCAGCAGGATCGCAATCTGTTCCAGCGCCGCTACGCCTACGATGCAAACGGCAACCTGGCCGGCATCGACGACACCCGCAAAGGAAACCGCAGCTACCACTACGACCCACTGGATCGTCTGGTCAGCGTTCGCGGCGCCACTCCCGAAACCTTCGCTCATGACCCGGCCGGCAACTTGCTCGGCCAAAGCGATCTGCCAACTGCGAACCTCGCCAACGTCAAAGGCAATCGCCTGCTTATGCAAGGCGACCGACATTACGACTACGACGCCTACGGCAACCTTAGTCGCGAACGCCGTGGTACCGGACAGCAACTGGTCACCGAATACCGCTACGACTGCCAGCATCGCTTGATTGGCGTCTCGCTGCCCGGTGGTAGCACCGCAAGCTACAAGTACGACGCCTTTGGTCGTCGCATTGAGAAGACCGTCGATGGTCAGACCACAGAGTTTCTCTGGCAAGCTGAACGCCTGATCGCCGAAAGTGCCGAGAATCGCTATCGCACCTACATCTACGAGCCTGGCAGCTTCCGCCCATTGGCAATGCTCGACGGCGAAGGTCCCCTGAAGGCAACGCCGTTCTATTACCAACTCGACCACCTCGGTACACCTCAAGAGCTCACCGACTACAGCGGCGAAATCATGTGGTCAGCGAAATACCGTGCCTATGGCAATCTGGCAACCTTGGATGTCGCCGAAATTGATAACCCTCTGCGCTTCCAGGGTCAGTATTTCGATGCCGAGACGGGATTACATTACAACCGACACCGCTACTACAATCCCAGCACCGGGCGGTTTTTGACACCGGATCCGATCAAGCTTGCGGGTGGATTGAACAACTATCAGTATGTGCCTAACCCTACGGGGTGGGTGGATCCGCTTGGGTTAGACAACTGCCCTGGAGCAGATTGTAAAGCCCCAAGCAATACCGCAAATGCAACAAAACCTGATCGAATTCCGATGACTCAATCTGATTATGATGAAGTTATCAATTTAGAACGAGGCAATCGCCCTGGGAGTGCACGCGAGTATTTACCAGAGCAATATGTAAACCTTCACGAAGAAGCTTTTAGGCAGCAGGGTGGTTCATTTGTTGTTATTGATCAGTGGATTGAGCGGTCTTCCTATCCGACATTTCCTCCTAGAAAATTTGTAGGCTTACCTTCTGAAATGGATAGTGTGGTAGCGAAATTCAAAGCGAGTGGTGGAGACTGGGAAGTTCTAAACCGAGAACTAAATCTCGGCTCGAACGATCTATCATCAGCTAAAATTTATTTAGTAAAAATAAAACCTGACGATCCACGATTCAAATACGAAATACCAAATGGAAATGAAGCAGGCGCTTATCCTAAAGAATGGGTTCCTGGAGGTGAGACGAAGAGCGGCACAAAAGAGGCAGCTCTTATTGGCTCTGAAAAAATCGACCACGGCGCCGACATGAATAAGCTTCTAAGCCAATTTGACGACTGGGAACAACTTCAATGACAACCAACTTTGAAATAGCTTTGAAAAAGAATGAATTCCCTGACTACTTCAGAGGTAATGGCCAATATTTCACAAGAGACCCCGACTGGGGAACCCAGTTGCATATCATAAATTGGCAAGGACTATGCGGCTATTTAAAATCGCTAGAAAGCTCGATCGAAATATTGAGGAATGCATTTAGCGTATACTTAAACTCGGTTGAGTTTACAAAAAATGACGCCAGCGACCTGCTTGAAAACATTGGCTGCTATTATTACCTAAGAAATAAACACCCTTTCTTGTCAAAAGACGGTTTTGATCTTGTACGCGATGCTGCTGATAGTGAGAAACAGAAAATCTCAAATATCATGACCTTTCTGAGAAAAACAATCGAAGCCAACAATGATGTTCAAGACCTTGAACTCTATAATCGCCGCATGAAAAAACTCATTGAAGACGGCGGCCCAACCGATATAGAGAGCATCTAATTCTTTCGACGGAACCCACTGTAAAAAGGTGACCAAGAAAGGGGATAGATTTATTTTCTACACGCTAAGAATAAATCTATCCCCTTTCGCTGTGGAATCCTGATATGAAATTTGACTGGAGTTCTTTTGGGATTGAACAGGGATCCTCAGTGGATACCAATACGATTTCTCAAGTGGAAAAACTACTTAGCGTAAGTTTTCCAAAGTCATATCTTGACTTGGTCACATATTCCGACGAAGCCTCTCCAGAGATACTTTCACTCCCATATGGAAACGAATTGACTTGCATAAGCGAATTCTTTTCTTTCTCGCCTGATGTGGCGCCGTATACCATCTCATGGTACTCAGGTGCGGGAAAACCTCTAGGGCTTCTCAAACAAATGATCCCTATAGCAAGGGATGCGAGTGGTTATCTGATTTGCCTAAACTTCAACACACCGTCGGTTGCTGTTAAAATATTTGATCCAAACTCAAGTAAAACCGACTTGATTGCTAACAATTTTGATGATTTTGTTAATTTGTGGACTGAGTAAAACAACGCGCAAAATAGTCAACCTAGGATCGTGTCACCTATCGGAGGTGGTTGATCCTCAATGGAGGATTTCTCTACTGATCATGATTACAAAGCGTGATGGTTAGACAAAAGGGGACAGATTATGAGGGATCCCCACAAATCTACCCCAACACCTGCGCCTGTTGATGTACCTCGGCTCGCAAGGCGCGCTCAGGTCTCACCAAGACACAAAAAGAAGACAGATTTATTTTCTACAAACTGAAAATAAATCCACTCCCTCCTCTCCGGAGCGTCATTGAAAATCTTGATGACTGGAAATAAAATTCAATGAAAACCACCTTTGAAACGGCTTTAGAACTTCATGAAATATCTGGCTTCTTTAAAGGCAATGGGAAATATTTTGCCCGTGGCTCCGATTGGGGAGATCATCTCTTCATTAGCAACTGGCAGGAAATGTGCGGAGTTTTAAAGCATCAAAAAGCAGCACAAAACCTGCTGACAACTTTATTTGAAAAATATGCAGAATACTTAAAAGAAGATTATTCAGATGCTGAAGGCTTGCTTTCAAACATAAGCGCTTACTACACACTTAAAAACAAAATCGCTTTTCTGTCGAAAAACAATTACGACTTAATTGAGAGCCTTGACGAAAAAAGCAAAAACAACATAGGGAAATTATTCCGTCTCCTTAGACAGCATTACGACATAAAAAACGAACTCTTGTCAAAATACAAATTTAATGATGAGATCAAGCGATTAAAACTCAAAGGCTGTCTAATTGACCTCGAACACCTTTGAGCAAGATATTTGATGCGACTACCTCACACCACCGTACGTTCGATACTTGACCAGTCCTCATGAATAAACATCAGACCACTCTAGCCAATGGATGGACAGCAACCTTTGATAACAACGGTGAATTCCGTATGGGAGCCGAAGGTTGGAGCTTGTCTTTGCAAGGGCCGGACGGCAGGAATATTCATTACTTCGCGGATCAGATCATTCTGGTCAACGATGACGACGGCACCCAGGCAAATTCATGCCTGCGTCTATCTACCGATGGTGTTTACGGTTATTTGAGCACAGCCGTTGATAGCTGCTGGGTGATCGATTTTTCGCGGGGCATGATCGCCCCACACCGAGTGAGCATCCGTCACTACCATGACACCTACGACGAAAGCGTCGCAGCTTACGAGCAGCCGGCCTTCAAACGTGCGAGGCAATACATCAGTGTCGCGGGAAGGTACATTTATCTGACCTTCCCGCTGACCAAAGATGAAGACTTCCCCAAGATCTGGGAAGAGTATCTCTCGATACGCAAACGCCAACTGGATGAGCTCTATTTCAGAAACTGAGCAGTGGGCGCCACCGTCAGCGAAGCTGTTTGTGCGCCCTACCCGATCAACTCGTTCATCACCTCATACTTAACCACCACCCGATTCCGATACAACCTGACCCTCTCCACCAGTTCCCCCACTTGCCCCTTCTCCCGTACCTCCCGCCAGATCTCATTCTCCCGATACACCCGCCCTCCTTCCCGCACAAACCGGTGCCCTTCCTGAAACACGTGATACCGATACTCCCGCACCTGATCGCACAACAATTCCCCCTCCAGCTGCGTCTCCCCCACGTTCAACTTCAATTGAAAACTGCGATCCGTCGGGTTATGCAGCACCAGATCAACGTAGTTGTAGAAAATCGCCGCCCCGGACCCGAACGGCAGCACCCGCCCTTCATCCGGAAACGGATCGAAGCTGTGGTTGGAGCGTTCAACGACGACCAGCGGTGAATGAATCGCCATCCAGTGGATCAGGTTGCTCAGTTGGCAGATTCCGCCGCCGATACCGCTGCGTGCTTCGCCGAAGGACAGTTCCATGCCTTCGACGTAGCCGCGTTTGCGGGTTGGGCGGCCTACCAGGCGGCAGAAGGAGAAGTGTTCGCCGGGGGCGATGATGAGGCCGTCGATGGCGGCGACGGCGAGTTTGAGGTTGATGACTTTGTTGTGTTGCAGGGCGAGGTCGGAGTCGCCGAGTTTGCGGATGAGTTTCGAGGTGTGTTTCAGGTAGCGAAATGGCAGGCGGTCAGCGCTGGCAACCAGGCGTGCGTAGCGTTGGCTGGAGCAGTGCCAGGCGATCTGGCGGAACAGTCTTTTTTGCCACACGCGCAGCCAGTACAGGGCCGGGTGGTAGAGAGAGAGTGGTTTCATCCGTGATGTCTACGGCGGGCGCCGTTTCGTCCTTGAAGCGTGAAAAGGGGCGCGCAGTTTAGCGTGTGGGCCGGCTTACGTCGTGCGTGAGATGTCTTGGCTGGACACACTTCGAGCCACTGCCTGAACGGCAAATTAAGCTTCAACTAAGGTTGCGTCGCTAGCATCCCGGCCCGACAGACACTTGCCGTCGATCAACCGTGGATGAGTTTCCCGAATGAGCCAGTTTGATTTACCAGCCGTTACGCAGCCGAATTTCAGTCTTGTATTGGTAAATTACAAAACCCCGGACATCACCCGGATGTGCCTGGAGCTGTTGCGTCAGCACGTTCAGGCGCAGCGCATTCCGGTTTGGGTGGTGGACAATGATTCGGCGGATGCCAGCCTGGATTACTTGCGCTCGCTGGACTGGATCAATCTGATCGAACGCCCCTCCCCCGGCAAAGAAGCCGGGCATATTGCTCATGGCAAGGCGCTGGACATGGCGTTGGAGAAAGTTGAAACCGACTATCTGTTTCTGCTGCACACCGACACCTTTGTCTATGACAAGGAAGTCTTCGCGATGATGCTGCGTGAGTGCACAAAGACTGCGAACATCGCCGCCGTCGGGTGTGTCGAGCAAATTAATCGTGGGGTTGTGAGAGACACCTGGCGATTAACTTCGCGCTTTTGCAAACATTATGTTCGCCGGGCCAAAACCTCGTTGGGCTTGCGTAGCAAAGAGCCGAAACCTTATCGGGAAACTCATCTCAAGAGTTTCTGCACGTTGTGGAACGCCAAGTTGGTGAAGTCCCGGGGACTGCACTTTTGCATGGATGACCGGGTGCCCGGTTATACCCTGCAGGATCGAATGACAGCGTTGGGCTACGGCATCAAGCTGCTGGCGCCGCGCAAGATCTTCCGCTATCTGGATCACATCCAGGCAGGAACCGTCGCAGCCGCCGGCACCTACGGCAAAAATCACCGCCGGACCAGAATGTACGAAGCCACCCTCAAACGCTTTGAAGGGCAGACATCGGCATAATCGCGAGCACAAAAAAGGGCGACTTCAAAGTCGCCCTTTTTTCATCTGAAATTGTATACATCCACTCCGAAGAGGTGTTCGCCCAGTGTAATGGCCTGGCAATCCATGCACCGGTAAAGAGCCCTGACACTGGGCGAACGGGAAGGATTTTAATAGAAGTTGGCGGATATGTCGTCATTCTTAAAGGTAAATATTATGTACGAATAAGTTAATAGATATTTATCGACGAAATCCTTTCACGAAACTTTCAAAGCGCTGCACAACTCATTTCAGATGATTGTTCTCATACAATACGTTGTACAAGAACAACCATCCTGTAGAGTTAATACTCAGCTTTCATGCTGACTGGTCACTTTTAATATATCGGTGTAAGTGACGATAACGCTCTGCCCTTCTTTCAGATCTTTCAATTTGGCTTGGATTTCAGGCTTCTTCACGTCGAGGGTTTTCGACTGGCCTTGGGGGTCTTGCAGAGTCACCTGGTTTTTCTTCAAATCAATTTTGGTAATTTTCAGCTGCACCTGAATCTGGCGATAGGCCTCGCCGCCCGGGTTTTCGCTGCCCGGCGCCTTGCGTAACTCGCCGTTGCGCTCGACGGTGCCAGGCAGACCTTTATCCACATCGGTATCGAGGTAAGCGGCGACAGAACGCTGGACTTCGAGTGTTACCAGATCGCCGACCTGGAGGTTGTCGAGGTTTTTCGCCTTGTCGCTCAGTTGAACGTGGACCTGGCGACCTTCAGGGCCTTCGAGCACGACCTGATGTTTGGCCGCATCGACGGCCAGCACTTTGGTGGTGACCTTATCGGCCTCGAGGGTGGCGGACAACGGAATATCGGCAGCCAATACGCCGAAACTGGTGGCGGACAATACGGTTGCGAGGGTGATGGCCTTGGCCAGTGCTTGAAGCTTCATAGGCGGTACTTTCCCTGTAATGAATGGCAACAACCGGCGCCAACGCGTGTTGGGCGCCGGATGTGCCACTGAGCATAGACGCTGTTCAGGGCTTGGCTTTGGTTTCTGATGCTGCGTCGGGGGATTGCTGCCAGCAGGTCTGGTCGTCGCTCATGGGGAAGTCCTCGACGGGGTCGCGCAAAGGGGCCGGTTCGCGGGCAAGCTCACTCCCACAGGGTTTTGTGTATGAACGTCAATACCCGGTCATTTCCAGATAGCCGCGTCCGCCATGGCTGCCGCTGATTCGCACCGGGCCTTCCCAATAGGGAATGCGCAGGTTCATCCAGGCGTTGGGGTTCAACGCCGACAGACTGATGTCGAGCTGTTTGTCGGGAATGCTGATCGACCAGCGCACCGGCATCGAACGGCCGGCGACTTTCGCGGTGTCGTGGGGAGTGAGTTTGATCTGCTCGCCGTGCAGGGTTTGGGTCTGGCCGCCGGCGCTGATCCAGGTGCCGGTCAGATATGGCGCGCCATCGGTTTGCCGGGTGCGAAACAGCATCAGCGATGCCCCGCTGTCCAGGTGCAGGGAAAACCAGTCCCAACCGGTCTGATTGGCCGCCAGCGGCTGGCTGCTCCATTCCCGGTCCAGCCACGCCGGGCCGCTGACGGTGTAGGTCTGCCCATCGATTTGCAGGGTGCCGCTGGCCTGAAAAAACGGCTGGCTGTAGTAGTACGAAGCCTGGCCCTGTTCGGATTTGCGGCTGAAACCATTGTCGCCCTGCAACACCAGCGGACGACTGGAGGTGAGGTGCAGTTGATAGCTGAAGGCTTTGTCGCGGGCACTGAGTTGCAGATCCGTCAATGGATCCGGTGCCTGACTGGCGAAACGCCAATCATCGATCCACGCCTCGAACGGTGCCACGTTCACTCCGGCCTGCCCTACGCCGCCCCGGGCGTAACGCTCGGCGGCATGGTGCGCGGTGGCCGAGGTCACCGCCGCATGGCCAAGCCAGATCGTCTGGTTGCCCCAGCCCGGTTGCCGCGGCGTTGGTTTCAAGGCGCTGCGAAACAACGTCCACTGCACACCGAAATCGTTGCCCTGCGGGTCCTTGAGATTGGCGGTGACGTACCACCACTCGATACGAAACCCATCATGGGCACCATGATCCGCCGGGAAGCTGAACACGCGCCCCGGCACTACGGGAGTGAATTGAGCAGCCTGATCGCCGAGCCCGGCAAAGCCTTTTTGTTCAGGCGCCGATTGATCACAGCCAACCAGCAGCAATGCCAGGCACAACGCAACCCGGTCAATCCTCATGGGCAAAGGTCCTCAGCAGATCCGCCGGTTGCGTGCGGTACAACGAATACAGCGGCCAGGCTGATGCAAGCAACGTCGCCAACAGCGCCAACCCCATCAGTTGCAGCAGTTGCAGCGGAAACACCCGCAACGGCAAACGCCAGCCGAACGCCTGCACGTTGATCACTGCATCCAGACACCACGCCAGCGCGATCCCCAGCGGCAGCGCCAACACCAGCGTCAGCACCGCCAGCAGCCAGGTCTGGCCGAGGTTGAGCAGCATCAACTGGCGGCGCGTCACGCCCAAGGCCCACAGCGGCGCCAGTTGCCCGAGGCGGCTCTGACTCTGGGTCAGCAGACTGATGAACAGCGCCACACCGGCGACCGCCAGCGTCAGGCTGTTCAACGCCGCGGTGGCCGCAAAGGTGCGCTCGAACACTTGCACCGACCAACCCTTGAGCCGCGCCTGATCGACGATGCGGCTGTCATCGATCTGAAAGCGCGTTTGCAGCGCAGTCAAAAACGGCGGGATGTCTGGCGGCGCGATGCGCAGGTTGAAACGGTTCGGCGTCAGTGACGGCCACAGGCGCAACAGATGGTTGCTGTTGACCAGCACGTGCCCCTTGGGATTACCGTAGTCGGCGTAGATCCCGACGATGCGCGGTGACCACGATCCGCCCGGAGTCGGCAACGCCAGATGATCACCCGCGCGCACTTTGAGGCGCCGCGCCAGTTGTTCGCTGAGCATGACTGCATCGTCGTTCGCCAGATGCGCCCACGGATCCCCGGCAATTCCGTCAAGCAGCGGCCAGTGCTCTCGATAATGCGCATGATCGATCACCCCGAACACATCCGCCGGCCAGCCCTGCACGGTCACCGCCACCTGCCAGTTGGGCAGCACGGCGCTGACCTTCGACTGCTGTTTGAGCCAGCTGTACAGTTCGCGCGATTGCGCCGGATTCACCGGGTTGATGTAGAGCTCGGCGCTCAGGCGTTGTTCGAGCCAGTCGTTGAAGGTCTGGCGAAAACCGGCGGTCATGCTGCCGGCGCCGATGTTGGCCGCCAGCGCCAGCAGCAACGCCATCAGCGCCAGGCTCAGCGCCGGCAGTTGCTGGCGACAGTCGGCGAGAAACCACTGACCGAGCACCGAACGACTGCGCCCGAGCAGTTGATTGAGCACCGCACTGAGCAGCACGGGCAACACCAGCGCGGCACCGAGCAGCAGCCCGGCCATCAACGCAAAACCGCTGCCGAGGCTGTCGCCCCACACCAACGCCAGCAGCGCCATCGCGCCCAATAGCGCCGCCAGCCAACCCTGGCGCCGCAACCAGCGTGCGTGTTGCTGATGCCAGGCTTGCGGTTCCGCCACCGCCAACAACGGCAAGCGTGCCGCGCGCAACAGACTGTTGGCGCCGGCCAGCAGCGCGCCGAACAGGCTCAAGCCGACGCCACTGAACCACCACCACCCACTCAGGCGCAACTGCCCCGCCACTTCCGCGCCGTACAAACCACGCAGGCTGGCGGCGACGTCCGGCAGCAACACACTCGCCAGCCAGTAACCGCTGATAACCCCGAACACCCCGCCGACCAGGGCCAGCACGCCCAACTCGACGATCAGACTGGCGATCAACATCCGCGCACTCACCCCGCAGGCGCGCAGGGTGCGCAGCAATCCGCGACGCTGCTCCAGCGCCAGGCCAATGGCCGCGTGAACGATGAACAACCCGACCACGAACGAGAGAAAGCCCAAGGCATCGAGATTCAGATGAAAGCTCTCGGTCAGGCGCGCCAGATTGTTTTCCTCGGCGCTGCTTTTGAGCTGCAACTGCCCTTTGAACGCCGCCGGCAACTCGTCATGAAAATCCTTTGGCAGTAACAGCCGCGACAGTTGCCCGGGTTGTTCGAGCAGGGTTTGCGCGACGCCGATGTCCACCAGCAACACACCCGGCGCCATATCCTTTTGCGCGTGCAGCGGCGGCAGGGTCTGGCCGTTGACGGTCTGCGGCGTGGCGCCTTCGCTGAGGTTCAAGGCCTGCAACGTCCCCGGTGAAATCCACGTGCTGCCCGGCGGCGAGAAGAACTCGACAATGCGCTCGATCGGCATCGCCTGCCCGGCCACGGCGGAATCGGCCGGTAGCGATACCGGTTCGATGCCCATCAGTTGCAGTCGTTGGTTGTCGTGATCCTTGAGGACCACTCGCCCCTGCAGCAGCGGCGAGACCGGCCAGCCTGCGCGGCGCAGATCGATGAACCATTGCTGGGTAAACGTCGCGCCGTTGGGTGTGCCCAGGCTGGCCTGGGGTTCACCACCGATCATCTGGCTGGCCCGGGCGTAACTGTCGCGGGCCTGACTGTTCAGCGCCTCGACCCCGGTCAGCAGACTGGTGGCCAGCCACAGCCCGGTCAGCACACTGAAGAACTGCACCGGATGCCGTCGCCAATGGCTGAGCAGCGCGCGCAGGGTTTGCCAGAAAACGTTCACGTCAGCCGGCCGTTGGACAACACCACCCGCTGCGCCAGCCGCGCCGCCACGCGCGGGCTGTGCGTGACCATCAGCAGGGTGGTCGGGGTGTCGTCGAGCAGTTCCAGCAACAGGCGCAGCACTTCATCGCTGGTGGCTTCGTCGAGGCTGCCGGTCGGCTCGTCGGCCAGCAACAATTTCGGCCGCGACGCCAAGGCTCGGGCCAGTGCGACCCGCTGCTGCTGGCCGCCCGACAACTGTTCGGGATAACGCTTGAGCAACTCGCCCAACCCCAGACGCTGCACCAGATGCGCCTGCCAGCGCGGCTCATGGCGCCCGGCCAGGCGCGCCTGAAACGCCAGATTGTCCTCGACCCGCAGGCTGCCGATCAGGTTGAACTGCTGGAACACCAGGCCGATTTCGGTGCGGCGCCAGTCGGCCAGTTGTGCTTCGTTCATCTGCTCCAGCCGATGCTCGCCGCTGCGGATGCTGCCGCGATCAACCTTGTCGAGGCCGGCGATCAGGTGCAGCAAAGTGCTTTTGCCACTGCCGGATTCGCCCATCAGCGCCAGGCTGCTGCCCGGCTCGAGTGTCAGGTCGACGCCCTGCAGCACCGGTAACGGGCCTTGGGGGGTGATGTAGCTTTTGAAGATGTCGCGAACCTCAAGCATGAGCGAACCTGATCGATGAACCTGGCCCAAGGATAGCGGCCCTGAATGGTTTTTGTCCGTTGACGATCATCGCCGCGCCAGACCCGCGCCCTACCCTCCGAGACGTATCCACCCATAACGATAAAAAACCGGAGACACCATGCCCCGTTTCATTTTGAGTCCCCGCGGCCTGCTGGCCTGCCTGATCACCGCATGCCTGAGCCAATCGGCGCTGGCCGCCGACGCGCCCGTCGCCCCCAGCGCCCAGACCATCGCCGGTAATGCTGCTGTCCTGCAACAACTGCCCTTCAGCGACCGCACCGACTACGAGTCGGTCAGCAAAGGTCTGATCGCGCCGTTCAAGGGCCAGATCAAGGACGCCGCCGGCAAGGTGATCTGGGACGTGCAGGCCTACGATTTCCTCGCCAGCGACCAGGCGCCGGAATCGGTCAACCCGAGCCTCTGGCGCCTGGCCCAACTCAGTGCCCATGCCGGGCTGTTCGAAGTCAGCCCGAAGCTCTATCAGGTACGTGGTCTGGATCTGGCGAACATGACCATCATCGAAGGTGATGACGGGCTGATCATCATTGACCCGCTGACCATGGCCGAAACCGCCAGGGCGGCGCTGGACCTGTACTACGCCAATCGCCCGCACAAGCCGGTGGTGGCGGTGATTTACAGCCACACCCACGTTGACCATTTCGGCGGCGTGCGTGGAGTGATCGACGAGGCCGACGTCAAGGCCGGCAAGGTCAAGGTGTTCGCCCCGGCCGGGTTCATGGAACACGTGATGAGCGAGAACGTCTACGCCGGCAACGCCATGAGTCGCCGCGCGCAGTACCAGTTCGGCAGCCTGCTGCCACGCGGCGAAAAGGGTCAGGTCGACGCCGGTCTGGGCAAGAGCACGCCCAGTGGCGGCACCATCACCCTGATCCCGCCGACCGACCTGATCGCCAAGGAACTGGAAACCCGCACCATCGCCGGGGTGCAGGTCGAGTTTCAACTGACGCCCGGCACCGAAGCGCCGGCGGAAATGAACCTGTATCTGCCCGAACTGAAAGCCTTGTGCATGGCCGAAAACGCCACGCAGATGATGCACAACATCCTCACGCCACGGGGCGCACAGGTGCGCGATGCCAAGGCCTGGTCGCAATATCTGGACGACAGTCTGGCGCGCTATGGCGACAAGGCTGACGTGTTGTTCGCCCAGCACAACTGGCCGACCTGGGGCGGTGAGCGGATCCGTACGTTCCTCGCCGATCAGCGCGACATGTATGCCTTCCTCAATGACCGCACGCTGCACTTGCTCAATCAGGGGCTGACCCCGCTGGAAATCGCCGACGCGATCAAGAAACTGCCCGGCGACCTCGACCGCAAGTGGTACACCCGCGGCTACTACGGCTCCCTGAGTTTCAACACCCGCGCGGTGTATCAGCGCTACATGGGTTTCTATGACGGCAACCCGGCCAACCTCAATCCGCTGCCACCGGTGGACACCGCCAAACGTACCGTCGAGGCCATGGGCGGCAGCGCTGCGGTACTGGACAAAATGCACGCGGCGATGACCGCCGGCGACTATCGCTGGGCCGCGCAACTGGGCAATCAGTTGCTGTTCGCCGAACCGGACAACGCCGACGCGCACAAGGCGCAGGCCGAGACCCTGGAGCAATTGGGTTACCAAAGCGAAAACGCCACCTGGCGCAACATGTACCTGACCGGGGCCATGGAACTGCGCAACGGCGTACCGCCGAACGCCGGCACTTCAGTCTCGGTGGACATGGTGCGGGCGATGAGCCCGCAGATGTTCTTCGATTACCTGGCAGTGCGCCTGGACAGCGACAAGGCCGTCGGCCACGACCTGACGCTGAACTGGACGTTCGAAGATCAGCAAAAGGACTTCAATCTGACGCTGCGCAATGGTGTCCTGACGCACCGCGCCGGTCTCAATCCGGCGGCAGATGCGGGCATCAGCCTGAGCAAGGACACGCTGGAGAAGATCAGCCTCAAGCAACTGGATTTCCCGACGGCGATGCAGAAGGGTCTGATCAAGTTGCAGGGTAACGGCAAGAAATTTGCCGAGTTGATGGGCAGCCTGGATACGTTCGGGCCGCAGTTCAATATCGTTACGCCTTGATCGGGATGACGCGGGAAAACCGCGTCGCGCCCTTCGCGAGCAAGCCCGCTCCCACAAGATTACGCTGAACCCTGTGGGAGCGGGCTTGCTCCGGGCGGCGTTCCGACGAAGGCGTCAGTCCAGACTACACAGAAACCACTTCAACCACCGGCATCCGCCAGCGCTGTTCAACAACGTCCTGCGTCGGCCCATACAACCGCAAGATCAGCGTAAACGCCCCGCTCTGGGGCGTCGGCAGCCAGTTGCTCGACGCGTCCTGTTCAGGCGCCCCGCTCTGCATCATCAGCGTCAGCCCGCCATCGCTATCCGCCTGCAACGCATCACGACTGCTCAGGCAATAACGGTCAATCGCGTTCGCCACCAGTTGCCGATCCGGCAAGTCATACAACGTCAGCGACCAGAACTCACTGGCCGGCGGCAACTGCCCCGGCGCAAAGCGCAGACGATAACGCCGTCCACCCAGCAGGGGCTGGCCCTGATTGTCGAGACGGCTGCCGGTGTAGAACGCCTCTTCAACGCTGTTGCCGTAAATCCCCATCAGCGCCCCCACCGCACGGTTCACATAGTTACCGTGCATTGCCTCGCGGTTGCCGAACAGGCCCAGCGTGCTGCGTGTCTGTGTCACCGCCGTTTGCAGTTGTGCCTGCGCTTGCTGAATACCGGCGATCAGCCCCTGCTGTTGGTTGGCAGGCAGCGCGGCGAAATCGAACGGTTGCCCCGGCACGATGCCGATTGTTGCAAAACGCTCACGCAGTGCCTGCTCCGACGGCTGCGTCGGACACAGCGCCAGAATCTGATTGAGCACGCCGATAAACGCCGGCCCCAATCCGCTTTTGCTGTCCCACGCTGGCCAGGCGATCGGCGCGGCCGCCGTCGGTGCCGGGCCAGCGGTGTATTGGTGCAACCCGCGCAAACGGTATTGCTGTTGCAAGGCTCGCACGGCGGGCATGTCATCGGCGTTCTTCAGACCGGTGCGGCCGAGGACCATGACGATCTCGGTTTCACTGCGCAGCACGGCTTTGATTCCGCTCGGCGTCGGCCCTTGCCAGTTCGGCCCGGCGATCAGGTAATCGCCCGCTTCACGACCGGTGCCGAGCACACCGACGTAGCCGAAATTATGGGTGTACTGATCGACCAGTTGATGCACGTAGTAGCGGTCCTGGTCCACTGCCGGCACGCTCAGCACTTGCGGTTCGCTGCGCAGATCCAGCCAGGCCCAGGAGTACGGCGTGTCGTTGTTCGGCGTGACGATTTCACGATTGGCCGGGGTGTAGAGTTGGCTGTAGTGGCGAAACCGATTGAAGCCGCCGACGTATTCCGGCGCATTCGGATTGAGCAGCTGTTTCTCCAGAGTCTGGTAATGCATGAGCATCGGGTAGGCGTAGATCCACGCCTGTTGCGCAATCGCCTGAAACTCACTGATATCGTCAGCCAGTACCCATCGCGGCATCATCAGACTGGCGCCCACTGCGCCCATGCCGGCGAGCAGGCGGCGACGACTGAAGACCAGGTTCATTGCTTCACCCTCGCGAGGGTCGGCAGGCGATAACTGCCATCCAGTGCGCTCGGCTTCGGCAGGTATAAGCGCAACAACAGATTGAACGGGCCTTGCGGCGTTGGCAGCCAATTGCCCTGTTGCGCGGGTGCCGGAGCGTCCGTTTGCAGGAGCAGTGTCAGCCCGCCGTCAGCGTCGTATTGCAGCTGCGGGCTGCGATCACCCAATGCGTAGCGCTGGATCGGATTGCTCGCCAGCAACTGGGTTCTGCCGTCGTACAGGGTCAACGACCAGAATGCATTCACCGGCGGCAGTTGCCCGGCCGGGAAATGCAGGCGATAAGCCTGACGGCCATCGAGCACCTGACCTGCGACATCGTGCAGGGCCATCGGGTAGATGGCTTCGATCGCATCGTTGGCGTAGATGTAACGCCAGGCCACGGCGGCCCGGGTCAGGTCATCCTCGCCAAACTTGCCGACATTGGTGGGCGACGGCAACCAGCCCTGCTGCTCGCGAGCCAGCTGACTGGACGCCACACGCACCTGCTCACGCCCGGCCTCGGCACCGGCCGCCACCGCGTCACGCAGGTTGTCCGGCGGGGCAAACGGCGCCCTGGGGACCACACCGATGGCGGCGAAACGAGCCAGTTTGGCCTGCTCGCTTGCCGTCCATTCATGCAACGGCGCCAAGGCGTTGAAAGTCTCGAACAGCGTCTGCGCGGGCCCCTGTTTGGTGTCGTGATACGCCGGCAACTGCAGCGGCGGCAGCGTGGCTGGCGCGCTGCTGTTCAGCACCCGCGACAAAGGTTGCAAGGCGTAACCCATCAGGACTTTTGCAGCTTCTGGCTGATCGCTCTCACCTTTGACTTCGGTGCGCCCGAGCAAAAACACCACGCGGCTCGGTGAGCGGATCACGCCGTTGAAACCGCTGGGCACGTCACCTTTCCAGTCCGGCCCGGCGATCAGATAGCGCCCGGCCTGATTGCCGGTGGCGCGGGTGCCGATGTAGTCGAGGTTGTCGGTGCGCAGGTCGACCAGCTGGAAGCTGTAGTAGCGCGCCTCGACCGCCGGCACCTGCAGCACCATCGGTTCGGCGCGCAGGTCGAGCAAGGCGCGCGAATAGAAGGTGTCGTTGTTCGGCGACACCACTTTGTTGTCCTGCGGGCCGAGCAAGCGCGGTTCGCCGTAGAGCCGGTTGAACGGCAGTTTCGCGTTGATCGCGGTCAGCACTTTGTCGTGCTCGACGGTGGCGTAGGCGAATACGTAAGCCTCTTGCGCCAGGGCCTTGGCCTGACTCGGATCAAGGTCGGCAGCATGGACAGTACCCAGGCTGGCACCGACAGCAAAAGCGCAAATCCAGTGACGCATAAAGATTCTCCAGACAAAAATACAAACCCTTGTAGGAGTGAGCCTGCTCGCGATGGCGGTATGTCATTCAGCAATGAAGGTGCCTGAAACACCTCCATCGCGAGCAGGCTCACCCCTACAAGGGAAACGGTTGTTACTTGGCCCAGCGCCGCAGATCCGACGGGGTGTAATCGTCGGTCTTGGCTGAAAATCCGACCCGCATCGGCTGGGTCTCTTCGTTGGCCAGCCCCCCGGCGTAATAACGCCCGGCGATCAGGTCATACGAGGTCTCCAGCACGTTGTAGGTGAAGCCATGGTCGTACTGCGCAATCGCGTGCAGTTCACCGCTGCGCCACAACTCGCCCCGGCTGTCGTACTGGTCCGACTGAGCGATCTGCCAGCTGTCCTCGTCCACATAAAAGCGCCGCTTGGCGTAGATGTGCCGGGCGTTGGGCTTGAGCGTGGCTTCCACCACCCACACCCGGTGCTTCTCGTAGCGCGCCAGGTCCTGATTGATGTGGTTGGGCTTGATCACCTCGTCGTACTTGAGCGCGTGGCTACCGATCTTGTAACTGTTGTAGGGAATGAACAGCTCCTGCTTGCCGATCAACTTCCAGTCGAAACGATCCGGCGCACCGTTGTAGCCGTCGATGTTGTCGGCGGTGATCAGGCCGTTGCTGTAACGCGCGCTGTTGTCATAGGCGAGCATCGGCGCCCGCCGTACACGGCGCTGACCAGGCAGGTATTGCCAGGCCGAACGCGGCTCGGCGACCTGATCGATCGGCTCCTGCACCAGTACCGCTTCGCCGGACAGACGCGCCGGCTCCAGCACCCGGCTCTTGAACAGGAACAACGTATTGGCGTTCGGCTCAAGCCCGGACACCGTGTCGGCAAAGTTGATCAACGACTGGTTGCGGATGTAACTGGTCGCGCCGTTCTCACGCACCAGCGCCGAGCTGCTGATGCGTTCGTAACTGCCGCCGCGATAACGGGTCATGTGGTTCCACATCACTTCCAGGCCTTCGGTGGGCAATGGAAACGGAATGCCCCGGGCGTAATCATGCAAACCGTTACCGCCATCGGCCATGCTGGTTTTGGCGACGTTGGCGCGGCTCTGTTCCAGTACATCCTTGGGCAGATTGGCGCTGCGGTGGGTCGGATAGATGTTCATCTTGTAGCTGTCCGGGTAGCGCTTGAACAAGGCGATCTGCCCGGGGCTGAGAAACTTCTGGTACTGCGCGAGGTTCTGCGCGGTGATGGTGAACAGCGGTTTTTCCGCCGCATACGGATCGCTGTAACTGCCCTTGCTGTCGACGGTGCCGGCGTTGCTCGCCAGCCCACCGCTCCAGGCCGGAATACTGCCATCGGCATTGGCGGCCATTTCCGAGCCCATCGGCGTCAGGGTCTTGCCCAGCGGCGCCGGATCGTTGCCTTTGGCTTGCGCCAGACCCACGCTGCACGCCAGCGCGAGTACACACAATTGCATACGCATGAGAATTCTCCTTAGAAGTCTGCCTTGAAGCTGACGGATGCGAAGTCGCGGTCGTCGAGGGTGCTGTAATCGTTGGAACCGAAGAACGCGTTGTAGGCCAGTTCCACGCTGTAATCGTTCATGTAGACGCCGGTCAGACTCAGGCCCAGCGCTTGCTGACCTTCCTGGAACGGCCCTTGCGGATCGTAGGAATACCCCGAGACGTCATGCCGCCAGTTGACCGCCGGAATCAGATTGATCCCTGGCAACACGTCGCTGTATTCGAGGCTGGCGCGCAGGCGATAACCCCACGACCAGTCAGTGGCAAAACCCTTGTCGGTGCAGTACTGATTGGTCACGCCGGACGCCACGCTGTTGCACGCCGTGCCGTTGCGCGGTGCACTGCGGCCGAACGCGGCGTTACGGCCCAGACGCTCATCACCCAGATCATCGATGTGCACGACACCGGCCTCGCCGAACAGGCTCAACCGCGTGGCGCCGAGCACGTTGTCGATCGCCTGGGTCGCCGACCCGGTCATCTGCCACACGCCTTTGCGCACCCAACCGTCGTAGCGGCTGCCGGCGTTGGTGTTGAAGCCCGGTGGCAAATCCACCCATGAGCTGCCGCCCGGCCCGGAAATCACCGCGACGTTGATATCCGGTGCGTTGATCGCCAGCGGCATGTTCGGCCGATAGCTCAACTCACCCGCCAGCGAGATGCCGCTGACGGGCTCGACACCGTTGAGGCTGATGCCATAGAGGTGAATGTTCTCGGGAAACGCCGCGGCATAACTGGGTGCCTGAATGCCACCGGGAAAGGTCCCGGGCAGCGCCGAGTTGCGTGCATCGAGGGTGAAATACGGCAGACGCGAGTGATAGTTGATGTAGTAGATCGCCGCTTCGGCGTCGTTCAGCGCCGGGATCATGTTGCGCAGCGCAAAGCCGAACTGGCCGTTGTCCGACGGCGATTCGTTGCCCCGTGAATAGGCGTACAACCCGGCGGCCTGCATCTGTTTGTCGGTCTGGATCTGGCTCAGATAGAGCGGCCCGCAACCCTTCTGGATCGCATCACTGCTGGCGAAAAACGTGCCGCAACCGTCCAGCGCGCTCTCGCGCCAGTTGTATTGGTAGAAGCCTTCCAGATTGAGCGTGTCGGAAATGCCGAAACTGAACGACACCATCTCCACAGGCAACTGGCCTTCCTTGATCTCCACCCCCGGACGGTTGAACGCGGAGATGTCGAGCGGGTTGATCACGTTGATACCGTTCTGGATCAGCAACGATTCGCCCCACGACAACACCTGATTGCCGACCTTGATGTTGAGCGGGTGATCATCAATCTGGAAATCCTTCCAGACATAAGCATCGAGCGCCTTGAAGCCTTTGAATTTCGACAGGTCATCCCAACCCGAATCGTCGAACTTCTTGAAGCGGCCATTGCCATCTTCATAGGCCGCGTCGTACCAGTATTTGAAGCGCAGAAAGGCACCCTGCCCCTGGCCGTCGAGGCTGAAATCGGTGAGGCCCTTGAAGTTCTGCGAGATCGGGTCGCCCTTCTCGAAGTTCAGCCGGTTGTCGTCGGCGCTGACGCTGCTGCCGTTGGCGTGCACGCCTTGCGCTTGCAGGGCGTTGGCGCGGGTCATCAGGCTTTTGTCGGGGTTTTGCGTCGACCAGCTGCTGCCCAGGGTCAGGGTGGTTTTGGTCGACAGGCTCCACTCATCGTTGAGGTCGAAACTGGTGGCATGGCCGGGACTGGACAGTGCGGCGAGAACCGCCAGGGTCAGCGGTTTTGTACGGGGGTGGCCACGCCGGAAAAGTCGCGGACGGACTTGGGGCGTAACCGAGCTTTTTTTTATCATTATTGGGCTCCGGTCAGGTTTGCTCAGCACTGACACGGTGCCCTACCGTCAGCACCTGCACGCAAGCGATGGCCGACAAAAAACAATCATCAGCGCACTTGCATCGCTGCTTACACAGGATTGAGCCGGAACTGCTTCGGAGTGATGCCGAACTGTTTGCGGAAGGCGCGAATGAAGTTGCTCGGCTGGCGATAACCGAGGCGTTCGGCGATGCGTTCAATCGGCTGATCACCGGCGGTGAGCCAGTGCCGCGCCAGCTCCAGACTGTCGCTGCGATTGGGTGCTGGCGCTTCAGTCTGCCAGTGCCGCAGCATGCTTTGATGCAGGAAAGGATTGGCGCCCAACAGGCTTTCGTCGAGGCTTGAGCGATGTAACGTCAGGCGCGGATGCGCGCCGGCCTCGACGCCAATGCCGGCATTGCGCAGCCATTCCCCGGCGGCTTGTGGCGGGCACAGGCTGACGACGGGGAACACCGCGTCCGGGCTCTTGCCCAAACGCCGGGCAATGTTGCGCACCAGAGTAATCGTCGCCGCGTCGAGGCCGAAGTGATGCGCCTGGCCCTGCGCCGGACGCAAGTGCAAATGCACGACATCGCCCACTTCCTCAAGCTCGGCCACGACAAAATTGGTCACCCGCGGCGCAAACGTGACGAAGCACTCAAGGCTGGCGCGAAGGGTCGGCGCCGAATCGAGCAGGATGTTCAGACCTTGCAGGCAAGTGGTCGCCATGGCGTTGACCAGTTCACAACCGAACGTCGCGGCAGCCCCCGCTTGCTCGCACTCACGCCACAACTGCTCAACCCGGTGCGCTGGGATCTGCCGCCCCTGATCTTCCAGCGCCGCCAGACTGATTCCGGCGCGTTTCAACAACTTTTCCGGGCACAGACCGGCTTGCTCGGCATGGCTGAGAATGGTGCGGGTGAAAGCGCTGGAGGCGAACATTGGCGTGGACATGGCGGCGATTACCAGAAGACAGGCGTGTACTTATGCCAGCCGACGTGCTATCGATCCAATGCATTAAAAGTATCCGCAGAATGCAGGAGACGCATGATGGATTTGCGCCAGCTTCGCCACCTCGTGGCCCTCGCCGACTACCGTAACTTCGGGCGCGCGGCCGAGGCAATCAACCTCAGTCAACCGGCCTTCAGTCGCAGCATCCAGACCCTGGAGCGGGACCTGGATTGCGCGCTGGTCGAGCGCAGCAGCCGCGAGTTTCGCCTCACCGGCCAGGGTGAACTGGTGCTGCAACACGCCCGGCGCCTGCTCGCTGGCAGTCAGGCATTGCACAACGAACTGACGCAATACAACGGTCTGACCGGTGGCGAACTGCAATTCGGTTGTGGCCCCTACCCGGCGCAAGTGCTGGTACCCGAGGCCCTGGCCGAGTTCATTCAGGCGCATCCGGCGATTCGCACACGTTTTCATCAGGGCGACTGGCAGCAACTGTCACTGTGGCTGCGCGAACAGCAGATCGAATTTCTGGTGGCAGACGCCCGCTACTTCATCGGCGACCCGCAGTATCAGGTGCAACTGTTGCGTACCCGGCCCGGGCGTTTTTTCTGCCGCGCCGGTCACCCGCTCGCCGGACAGAAGAATCTGAAGCTGCGGGCGCTGCTCGATTACCCGGTGGTCGGTACGCGGATTCCGCCGATGATCCGCAAGATTCTTGCCGATGTGCTGGGCGAGCCGGACTTCAATCCGAGCGTCGAGTGCGCCCAGTTCGACGCGATCCAGCGCGTGGTGCTGCGCTCTGACGCCGTAGGCCTGGCAACGCTTGAGGCACTGCGCGAACAGGTTGATCAGGGCTTGATTCACCTGCTCGAATTCATCGACGTCCCCCGCGACGACCCGGCCTTGCACCTGAGCTACGGGATTGTCACCCGCGTCGGCTACTCCATGACCCCGGCAGCGCGGGCGATGGTCGAAGCCATCCTGAACGTCGATCAGCGCCTGCTGGCCGCCAACCAGTAACCCGGTGCCTGACACACCGCTTTCGCGAGCAGGCTCGCTTGTATGGTAGGACTTGAAGGGAGGAGGAGGGACAAGGCTCGATTCTG
>NZ_NQYG01000070.1:0-26799 GCF_002878485.1 Pseudomonas sp. AD21 | reverse complement strand
GCCCTACCGCTTTCGCGAGCAAGCCCGCTCCCACAGGGGATCTGCGCTTAACTGATCGGCATTACCGCGATTGCGGCTCTTTTTTTCGCATCACGCCCGTGGAATACGAGTCTCGAGCGCCGAGTATTTCAGGTGGTTGTTGTCGATCATTTGCTTGAGCAGCGCATTGACCTGACGGGCGAACGTGTCGTTGACCGCTGCCTTCGGGGTGTTGCCCATCAGCGGAATGAACCAGATGCCGATCCAGGTACCCACCGCATCATGGTTGCTCGCGGTGGTCAGGGCCTGACCCGCTCCGTCCACGGCTTCGAGGCTCATGGTGTATTGATCCGTGCCGTATGCCGGGATCACCCCCAGACTGAAACCACTGATGAAGCCCAGCACCATCGAACCGGCATTCGGCGGATGGTTGTACATTTTCAGGCGCAGGCTGTAATCGCCCGGTTGCTTCTGGAACTCGTCCAGCGTGACGCGGCCGAACAGGCCGGAGTCGCTCAGAATCTTTTGCAGCTCTGGTTTGAGCTGGTCACGTGCCTGCGGCACCTCTACAGCCGAAGCGCTTTTCGGCTCGCCCTGATAGAAGTCGAAATCCACATAGACATTGGGCTTGTTGGCGTAGCTGGCCATCGATGGCAGTTTGACCGGCGCCACTTCGTCTTTGGTGAAACTGGCACAACCACCCAGCGTAAGCGCCAGGCCCAGCGCCAGGATTTTCCCGAATTGCATATTGTCTTCCCTATCTGAACCGAGCCAGGTGATATCAAAGAGCCTCCATTGTGGAGGTCGGGCGGATTCTAGAGAGAGCAGTCGCTTGAGGAAAGACTGAATCGGGAAATTTACACAAAAAGTCAGTCAGTCCTGCCGCAGATTGAGCATATAGGTGTAATAACCGCTATCACGCACATAACCCAGTGACTCGTACAACCCCTGCGCGGTGAAGTTGTCGGTGGCGGTTTCCAGCACCAGCCCTTTGGCGCCGGTCTGCAGCGCAAAGTCCCGCGCCGTGTTCATCAGCAACCGACCGACGCCACGACCACGGGCGGCAGGCGCGGTGAACAGGTCGCTGAGCAGCCAGGTGCGGTGGGCATCGATCGAGGAAAACGTCGGATACAACTGTACAAAGCCCAGCGCTGCGCCGTTTTCATCCTGCGCAAGAAAAATCGCCGATTCGTCACCGTCCATGCGCTCGGCAATGAACGCTCGCGATTGCGCCAGATTCGACGGCTGTTGATAGAAACCACGATAAGCGTCGAACAGTTCTGCCACCGCCTCCAACTGAGCCGTGGTGGCGCGCATTACCTGAATAGTCATATTTCCTCCCCGTTATTTGAATCGTCGAACCAGCATAGCGCTGTCCGACGAGTTAGCTGGCCCCACCGCTATATAGTTTTGTATATTGCGAGACCGAATTTGCCAGAACCTGCCCATGCCATCCATTTACACCGTGCTCACATGAGCGCCATCCGCGTACGCAACGAGCAACTGATCCTCGCCGCCGCCAGCGAGGAGTTTGCCGCCAACGGCTTCGATGCGACCCAGACCCGCGACATCGCCGCCCGCGCCGGCGTGCCCAAGGCCAACCTGTATTACTACTTCCAGACCAAGGAAAATCTGTACTCCAAGGTCCTGCTGGGATTTGTCGAACCGCTTCTGGAAGCCTCGGCGGCACTGCGCGAAAGCGACGATCCGCTGATCGGCCTGCGCGCCTACGTCGCCGCCCGCATCCGCATCGCCCGCGAACATCCGGCGATCGCCAAGGTGTTCAGCGGCGAACTGCTGCTCGGTGGACACCAGTTGCCGGACGAATGCCGCGACCTGCTGCACGCCGAAGCGCGGCGCAACGTCGACTGCCTGCGCAGCTGGATCGAACGCGGCTTGCTGGCACCGGTAGACCCGGAGCATCTGATGCTGTTCATCTGGTCGGCGACCCGCACCTACACCAACATCGGCTGGCAGATGGGCTGCATCACCGGGCGCCCGGTGCCGCAGGATGAGGACTATCAGACCGCCGCCAACACCATCACGCGGATGGTGCTGGAGGGGGTGGTGTCGGAACCTGTGGCGACTGCACGTGGATGGTTGTTTGCGACTTGAACGACGCGGGGCTGCCTCGGGCAGCCCCGTCGATGTTTCGCCAAGTACCTCGCCGCAGAGCGTCAGGGCATGAAATCCAGCGGCAAAGTCTCACCGTTCGCTATTCGCGTATGCCAGGCAAGCAGTGCTTCGGGCACACGTTTTTTCCATTGCGGTACGTTGGTGTAATAGCGGGCACGCAATTGACGCTGCTCATCGAACACCAATAACACGAGCCATACCCGAGCGTCCGGCGCTCGCATCAGGATGCCGGCATTGGTGTTGGCCAGCCCACGTAACCAGAACTCATCGACCTGAGCATCCGGCACATCGCGGGAAGCCTCGCCCGTCACCATCGATCCACTGTTTTGCAACAACGTCTGATAATCGCCTTTGAGCAGCGTGTGCAATAGCTCGTTTTCCTGCTCAGTCCGCGCCACCCCCAGACTGAGCAGGTCGTAATCAATCGACAGTGACTGTTCCGACGCCACGTAGCGCCCGCCGTAATAAACCCCCATACCACCACCGCAAGCAGGGTCTGCACCATCTTGTGCAATGTCCAACAGTCCGTTGAATGGGCTGAACTTCAACGAACAGTTGACTTGGGCGTAGTGTGCTTCGCTGCCCTCAATGGTGGCGACGCCATCCATGTCGCCGGAGTTGGCGCCGGCCACGCCTGAAATATCAAAGGCGATATGAGTGGCATCGATACGCTTGGTGTTCACCACAACCGCCGCTGAAACGCCCCATGGAATGAGCTGCCAGGTCGCATCCCAATTGAAGGGTTTGGCCATGAACTCCAGGGCCTTGAGGCGCATCAGGTATTGCCGGCGCAAACAGGCAACATCCGCAGCACATTGATTGCGTTGCTTCAGCCAGCCTCGCTGATCGACCTTCAAGGCTTTCGAATCCACAACTTTGGGCAACGTAGCACGCCACAGCGAGCCCAGTTTCTCATCAAGATTCGAGATATAGGGATCAGAGCAAATGGTTTTTTCAGCCGGACTGGTGGCGCTGGCGCAATCAAAACTGCTGGCGTGTACAGCGGGAATAAACATCAGGGACGCCAGCAGAAACGCGTGGCGGAGTTTGAAAGGCAACATCGACAGATTCCATTCTTCGGGGCAGCGGCATTATGCCAGCGAAATGTTGGCAGTGCTGCCGCCTTCGCGGGCAAGCCCCACAGGGGACTTATGCTGGACAGGGGAATCTGCGAACACCACGCATTATTGTGGGAGCGGGCTTGCTCGCAAAGGCGTTGGGTTAGCCAACACACACGTCACAGAAGCAACGCTTTCGCGAGCAGGCTCACTCCTACAGGGGACTTATGCCGGACATAGGAATCTGTGAACACCATCAATCATTGTGGGAGCGGGCTTGCTCGCGAAGGCGTTGGGTCAGCCAACACATGCGTCACAGGCATGCGTCACAGGCACACCGCTTTCGCGAGCAGGCTTGCTCCTACAGGGGGCCTATGCTGGACAGGGGAATCTGCGAACACCACGCATTATTGTGGGAGCGGGCTTGCTCGCGAAGGCATTTGGTCAGCCAACACGTGCGTCACAGGCACACCGCTTTCGCGAGCAGGCTCGCTCCCACAGGGGTATGCGCTGGCTTTAGAAAACGATGTCGGCTGCGGGTTTGACGTCGATGCGGCCGGTGGCACCGGTCAGGTGCGCCAGGTCCTTATTGTGTTCGGCGATGATGTCTTCGGCGCTCATGTTGCCATTGTCGACGGTGGAGTGAGCGTCCGCGACGAGTACCACGTCATAACCCAGATGATGGGCCTTGCGCACGGTGGCGTTGACGCAGTAGTCGGTTTGCAGGCCGCAGATGATCAGGCGTTCGAAGTCTTCGCCGGGCAGCAGGTTGCCCAGGTCGGGCTGGTAGAACGAATCCGGGGCGGTTTTGCGTACACGCAGGTCTTGGGCTTCAGTCAGCAGGCCTTCGGCCAGTTGCCAGCCTTCGGCACCGTGGGCCAATGGGCTGTCCTTTTCTTCATGCTGAATCAGCACCACCGGCACGCGGCAATTGCGCGCGCGCGTACTGAGCTGGTTGATGGTGTCGATGACGCGGTGGATGTCGAAGCACTGGTACTGGCCGGAGCAGAGGGCCTGCTGGACGTCGATGATCAGCAATGCGCTAGACATGATGGGCCTTCCTTGATCGATCCTTGAGAGGGGGGCGGGCCAGAGCCCGCCCCCCTCTTTTACGCCTATCAGTAACCCAGTGACAACCCGGTATTGCGCCGTGGATCGTTGGCGCCGTAGAAGCGGTTTTTGCCCACCGGCTTACCGCCCAGCGACGGCGCGCCGACCAGGATCGCCGCAATGTGGTTGGCATCCTGCGGCCCCGCAAACTTGTGGCCCCAGCTCTCGAGGATCTTCTTCGTGTCGGGGCTGGCGGCGAAGTCTTCGAGGTTGGTTTGTTCCGGCATCCATTGCTGGTGGAAACGTGGCGCGTCGACCGCTTCCTGCAGGCCCATGCCGTAGTCGATGACGTTGAGCATGGTCAGCAAGGTGGCGGTGATGATCCGGCTGCCACCTGGTGTACCGACCACCATCACCACTTTTCCGTCCTTGGTGACGATGGTCGGGCTCATCGACGACAGCGGGGTTTTGCCCGGCGCAATGGCGTTGGCTTCACCCTGGACCAGGCCGTACATGTTCGGCACGCCGACCTTGGAGGTGAAGTCGTCCATTTCGTCGTTGAGGATCACCCCGGTCTTGCTCGCCATCACGCCGGCGCCGAACCAGTCATTGAGGGTGTAGGTCACCGACACCGCGTTGCCCCACTTGTCGACGATCGAATAGTGCGTGGTGTTGTTGCCTTCATGCGGCGCGACGCCGGGTTTCAGCTCGGCGGAGATTCCGGCCTTCTGCGGCTGGATCGCGTCACGCAGCTTGGTCGCGTAGTTCTTGTCCAGCAGGTGCTCGATCGGGTTCTTGACGAAATCCGGGTCGCCCAGGTAGCTGTTGCGGTCCACGTAGGCGTGACGCATCGCCTCGATCTGGTAGTGCATGCCCTGGGCCGAATGGAAGCCCAGATCCTTCATCGGGTAGCCTTCGAGAATGTTCATGATTTCGCAGATCACTACCCCGCCAGAGCTTGGCGGTGGCGCCGAGACTACGTGGTAGCCACGGTAGTCGCATTCCACCGGGGCCAGTTCACGGGTCTTGTACTTGTCGAGGTCAGCCTGGGTGATGATGCCCTTGTTGGCCTGGCTGGAGGTGACGATAGCGTCGGCCACCCAGCCTTTATAGAAGCCGTCGGCGCCTTTTTCCGAGATGGTGCGCAGGGTTTTCGCCAGGTCCTTCTGCACCAGTTTCTGCCCGACCTGCATCGGCTCGCCGTTGTGCAGGAAGATCGAGCCGGAGTCGCGCATGTCCTTCTTGAACACATCGGTGGCGTAGTCCAGCAGATCGACGTCGCCCTGCTCCAGTTCGAAACCGTCTTCAGCCAGTTTGATCGCCGGAGCGATCATGTCCTTGCGCGGCTTGGTGCCGTACTTGCTCAGCGCCAGCTCCATGCCCGACACGGTGCCCGGCACTGCCACGGCGAGATGGCCACGGGTGCTCAGGTCCGGGACGACGTTGCCGTCCTTGTCCAGGTACATGTTGGCGGTTGCCGCCAGCGGGGCTTTTTCGCGGAAGTCGAGAAAGGTCTTGCGCCCGTCCGCCAGTTGAATGGTCATGAAGCCGCCACCGCCGAGATTGCCCGCCGCGGGATAAACCACCGCCAGCGCATAACCCACGGCAACCGCAGCATCCACCGCGTTGCCGCCGTTTTTCAACACATCGACGCCGACATGGGACGCCAGGTGTTGGGCGGTGACCACCATGCCGTTCTCGGCGGCAACCGGTGCCACCGACGCGGCGTGGGCCATGAGGCAGCTCAGTGCCAGTGACGTCGCAATCAGCGTTTTGGCCAAAGGTTCGTACTTCATGAGTCGATCTCTTTTTTTGTTTTTGGATTCTGTGCAGAACAGAAGGGAACGCTTCAAAAGCAACAAACAGTATGGTCGCTATTGCGATTTGCGCCTCCTCGATCAGGCAGTATGCTGGGCGCTCTCGCCGTGCCGAATCCGGAGTTCAGCCCCATGTCTTACACGTTCATCACCCTGCCCTCACCGGTCGGCGAATTGAAGCTGGTCGCGAACGACGCACGACTGGCGGCCATCCTCTGGGAAAACGATAAAGCAGGCCGGGTGCGCCTCGGGCCGATGACTGAAGCGCCGGATAATCCGTTGCTGCAGAAAGCCGCTCGACAGCTGCAAGAATATTTTGCCGGCAGCCGCGATCGTTTCGATCTGCAGCTGGAATTTGTCGGCACCGACTTTCAGAAGAAGGTCTGGGCGGCGCTGCTGACCATTCCGTTTGGCGAAACCCGCACCTACAGCCAGATCGCCCAACAGATCGGCAATCCGACCGCCGTGCGTGCGGTGGGGGCTGCGAACGGGCGCAACCCGATTTCAATTGTGGCGCCGTGTCATCGGGTGATCGGCGCGTCGGGAAAACTGACCGGTTTTGCCGGTGGGCTTGAGGCCAAGGAGCGGTTGCTGACGCTGGAGGATGGCGGTCGGTCTGACGTCGGTAGAACAGGCAACCTGTTTTAACCCTGTGAAAATCCATTTGTGGCGAGGGCGCTTGCTCCCGCCGGGCTGCAAAGCGGCCCCGGGATTTTGCCAGCGCTGCTCACTGGAGCAGGAGCAAGCAGCGCCCTCACCACAATGGATTTACGCTGAATTCAGGTGTTGAACAGCTTATTCATCGCCGCGTACTGCAACAGCATGATGGTCTTGGCATCGCAGATCTCGCCGCGATGGAACGCCGCCAAGGCGTCATCAAAGCCCCATTCCAGCACTTCCAGTTCTTCGGTTTCCTCTTCCAGGCCGCCGCCCTCGCTGACCTTCGACTTCGCGTCGTACTCGGCAATGAAGAAGTGCAGTTTCTCGGTCACCGAGCCGGGGCTCATGTAGGCCTCGAACACCTTCTTCACGTCGTGCACGCGGTAACCGGTTTCCTCTTCGGCCTCATCACGAATCCGCTGCTCCGGCGCGGCGCCTTCGAGCAGCCCCGCCGCCACTTCAATCAGCAAGCCGTCGTGACCGTTGACGAACACCGGTAAACGGAATTGGCGCGTCAACACCACGGTGCGCTTGTCACGGTTGAACAACAGAATCGCGGCGCCATTGCCTCGGTCGTAGACCTCGCGCGTCTGACGCTGCCAGTCCCCATTGTTGCGCAGGTAGTCAAAGGTGATTTTCTTCAGCAGGTACCAGTCGTGGGACAACACCTGAGTGTCGACAATATTGACCCGCTCGGCGGTCTTGGTCATGACGCCTGATCCTTGTGTCATCGGAAAACGCCCATATTCGAATAATCGCGCCCACAAAAAAAGCCCGGCAGCGCTACCGGGCTTCTTTATTTGCGTTTAACGGGCGAGGCGCGACAACGCGTCATCCGTTTCCTGGGCCGCTGTGCGGACGCCGTGAATCAGTGGTCCATAACGCCGACTGAATTCCCAGTTGTACGGCACGCGGTCCTTGCTGGCGCCGTTGTCCCAGTTCACCGACCAGGTCATCAGGCCCTTGATCGGCAGCCCTTTGATCGCCAGGCGCTTGAGCGCATTGCCCACTGCGGTGCTGTCGATCACATACCCCGTGGCGGCGTCAACATTGGCCGGCAGGCCGATGACGAATTTATCCGCCGCAATTTTGGTGAAGCCCCGGGTACCGGTCACCAGACTTTCGGTCAGGTAATAAAGGAAGTCCTCTTTCAGCACATCGTTGTTCTGCGCGATCCACGCGCCGTTGCCGTTGTTGGCTTCCGGCACCCAGACCCCATCACCGCCCTGGTTATAGAACTGCGGGGCGATGAAGTCGTAGTAGCCTTCCAGCGCCTGCAGGTAACCAACGTACTTGCCGTTGGTGGTCAGGTACGGAAACTCCGGGGCCATGCTGATGATGAAGTGCTTGCCCTGGCCTGCGTAGTGATCCTTGACCAGTTTCAGTGCGGCCGGGAGCACGGTCTTGTTGGCAGCGAAATCAATCGCGCTCTGTTCAAGATCGATGTCCAGCCCGTCGAAGCCGTAGGTTTCCACCAGTCGGATGATTTCATTGGCCAGCGGCTGTTCCTGTCCGGCACGCAGTTCGATATGCGCATCGGCGCCACCCAGGGAGATCAGTACCGCCCGCCCCTGACTGTTGAGCACGCCGACCTGGCGACGAAACTCGGCGTCGGAGACGTTGAACGGCTTGAAGGTCGGAATCCCGCTGCCCTTCATGAACGCCACCGCGACCACGTTGTACTCCTTGGGCACTGCCTCCAGAGACATTTCGGCGAACCGGCCCTGATGGTAGCCGTCACTCGGACCGGCCGGCCAGTTGTGCCAGAAGCCCATGAGGATCTTCTTGCCGGCGATGCTCGGCATTAACGAAGCCGCGTCACCCACTGTGTTTTGCATCAATGAAAAGTCGATTTTTGACATGTTCTAATCCTTCAGAACCTGTGAATTTGACGGCGTTGCGCCGTTATTTGAAGTCGACGTCGAACGCCTGATAGAAGGCGTTGCCGGTGTTGGCGACGATCCACATCAGCACGATGACGTGATGCCCTTTCTTGTTGGCCGGCAGTTTCACTTCGTGATCGACCTTGGCCTTCATCTCACCCGCATGACTGTAGTACGGCACTTGAGTGTAGAAATCCTCGAAGAACGGTTGTGCTTCCAGTTGCGCACGGCTGATGCGCTGCTGCGGATCCCAGCCATCCTTGGTGATCAGCCAGCGATAACCACGGGTGGCGTGCGGCGCGGTGTACACCCAGTCGACCTTGAGAGTCTGACCCGGGGTGACGTTGAGCAGCGGCCACTCGAATGGGCGATTGAGCTTCTTGCTCATCTCGGCGCCGGTGAAGTTCACGCAATCGCGGGCATCGGCCTTGCCGCCACTGAGGATGTAACCGTCGGCCGGCGGCGTGACGCTGTCACTGTCGGAACCGTACGGTGCCGGGAACGGCCCGGCCGCCAGCGCCGGGAAGTTCTTGCCGCCTTCCATTTCGTTGACTTGCCAGCCGGCCAGCAGACCCAGGTCGATGGCGACCGAGCCGCGGCTTGCGGGAGAGGTGACGCGACCGTGTCGCAGTTGGGTTTGAGCTTGTGGTTGATTCATGTTTTTCACTCCGTTGATTTAAGAACTCTCCTTCCCGAGGAGAGGCCTTCAAGCTAACGGAGGTGGATTTTTTGTCCATCGGCGGTTTTGTCGCAGGCATCCGCCCTCAATGGCGAGAAACACTGAAAACACTGGATGCATATACAGTCAATTGCGACAAAACCCACCCGAGCTATGGCTAAAGGCCTACACGCCAACGCTGCAAAAAACGCCATTCAGCGCTCACGGCAATTGTGCCTGGTATTCCTTTTCGTATTGGCCGGCGAGATGTTCCTTCTGCTTGTCGTCGAGCAGCTTGCCGGCCATCTGGAAGAACTTCTGCTCTTCTTCCTTGAGATGGTGATGGACTTTGTCCGAGAGCTTCTTCGCGGTTACCAGCCACGCTGGGCTGGACATCTCGGTCTCGTCCAGTTCTTCCATCATCTCGTCCATCTCGTGGTGTTCCGAGATCGCGTGGCGGCTGAGGTCGACGCCGTTGTCGAACTCCATCAACGGGATGTAGAAGTGGCGTTCTTCGGCGGTTTCGTGGGCCTGCAGTTCGGCCTTGAGCTGCTTGTAGGCTTCGACCCGCTCCGGGGTGTCGCCGCTGGTTTCGACCAGGGCTTTGGCGTAACTGCGCTGGCGGTCGTGGCTTTCGCGAAGGGCTTCGAAAATGTTCATGGGGGATCCTCATCAACCGCGTTCGGAATGACGCTTAAAAAGCTAGACCTCGACGCGACAGCGGCGGTTCCAAAGGGATGAGGAAGGACTTGGAAGACGCCCACCGGGCAGGATAGGCTGGCGGTTCACCTCACAAGGATGTTACGCATGACGTTGCGAATCGAGTTGTCGAAGAACCCCACGGAAGAACAACGCAAGGCCATTCTCGAGCCACTGATTGCCTATAACGATGCCAAGACCGGCGGCTCCACGTCGGAGCCTTTCGCGCTGATGGTGCGCGATGAGCACGACGCGATTCTCGGCGGCTTGTATGGCCGGGTGATCTTCAAGTGGATGTACATCGAGTTGCTTTCAGTGCCGGAGCAGGGACGCGGCCAGGGCATTGGCTCGAGATTGATGGCGATGGCCGAAGCACTGGCCAACGAGAAGCGCTGCCTGGGGATCTGGCTGGACACCTTCGATTTTCAGGCGCCGGAGTTCTACAAGAAGCTGGGATTCAGCCAGTTTGGCGAGATTATCGATTACCCGCCGGGGCATAGCCGGCATTATTTCCAGAAGCGGTTGAACGGCTGAATTCACTGGCCCCATCGCGAGCAGGCTCACTCCTACAGAATGGGTGGCAAACACAAATCCAGTGTAGGAGTGAGCCCGCTCGCGATGACGGCGGCCGCCTCAACACATGATCAGAGACAGGTCGCCAACGCCGCCAACCGCCGCTTGGCAACAAAATCATCCTTCTGCGCGTAGTAATTGAGCACGGTCCCCGAAGCATCGCTGGTCACGTCGACAAACGATTCCGCCGAACGGGTATACACCGTCGACCCACCCTTCTTGCCCGGTTGCAGATACGCACCGGCATCCACGCCGAACACCGCTTCGTCCTGCCAGCCGAACTGCACGCACTGGGCGACAACTTTCTCAGGCTTGTCCGAGGTCAGGACCTTGTACGGGGCTTTGGTGCGAGAATCGTCCATTACCGAACCCGCGCAACCGGCCAGCACCGTCGCGGCCAGCGCTACCATCAGAATTCGCATTGCATTCGCTCATTCAGAAAAAAGCGGACTGTATCACCGCAACAGGCAAAATCGTTCTGCTTTACTGCATTAATAGCGCGACACGCACGGGCCGCTCCGGCACCCTAGGGTCATCAGCCTCACAAGGAACACACATGGCGCCCACCGACCAGCGACACGAACAGGCCCTGAAACTGTTTCTCGACGCACGCCCCGAACTGCGCGAAACCCTCGATCATCTCAATCCACTGCTGGCCCAGGCCAAGGGTGAAACCGCCGCACAGTATCGTGAAGAACGCTTGCATGAAGCCTTCGAGGCCGAGGCTGAAGATCAGGGACTGTTTGCCTGGGAACTGACCTTGCTGCTCACGGCGGCAACGCCCGAGGAGTATCAGGCCCAGCGCATGGAGGTGCATCGCGAGGTGGCGGAAATGGCGCACATGAGTTGGCCGGATTACTGCGACCTGTATGGGCTGGAACTGTAACCGCCGCTCAAGGATATCGTCGCCGATGCTGCCTTCCACTTCGACTCACCGCGCCACCTCCGGTCATCTGCATCGGCAGAAATGGCGCGGGCGCATCGGTCTGGCGCTGGTGGCCAGCCTGTCGGTACTCGCCGGGATGACCGACGCGATCGGCTTCATGGCCAGCGGCGATTTCGTCTCGTTCATGAGCGGCAACACCACGCGGCTGGCGGTGGCGATCAGTGTCGGCGATCTGGGGCTGACGTTGCGCCTGGTCATCCTCGTCGTCACGTTTGTGCTCGGCAATGCCCTGGGGATTGTGATCGGGCGCGTGGGTGGGCGGCGCACACTGCCGTTGTTACTGTGCATCGCCACCCTGCTCTGCGTGGCAGCCGCGTTGCCATCTGACACGCAACTCCCGGCGCTGCTGGCGGCGATCGTCGCGATGGGCATGCTCAACGCCGCGGTCGAGGAAGTGAACGGTCTCCCGGTGGGCCTGACCTACGTGACCGGGGCGCTGTCGCGGTTTGGTCGTGGACTGGGGCGCTGGATGCTCGGCGAACGCCGTAACGGCTGGCGGGTGCAGCTGGTGCCGTGGACCGGCATGTTCATCGGCGCGATCCTGGGGGCGGTGCTGGAACATCAGCTCGGGCTGCGGGCATTATTCGCCAGCGGCTTGCTGGCGGCGGTGCTCGGCGTGCTGTCGCTGACCATTCCGCGGCGCTGGCAACTCGGCTACATGCCCCGCTGAAATGCGCCCCTGTGGGAGCGGGCTTGCTCGCGAAGAGGCCGGTACATTCAATATCTTTATCGCCTGACCCACCGCTTTCGCGAGCAGGCTCACTCCTACAGGGGACATGCGTACAACTTGGGTTTCGCGGCAGCCTTCATAAAGCTTTATCATGACCGCAGTTTTGCTGATCGAGTCCGTCATGAAGTTCGCCATTGCGCTGTTTTCCGCCGCCCATGCGCCCTCCTCGCGCCGTGCCCTGCTGTTTGCGCAGGCAGCACTGGCCGGTGGGCATGAAATTGTCCGGCTGTTTTTCTATCAGGACGGCGTCTACAACGCCTCGGACGCGGTGGTCACCCCGCAGGACGAACTGGACCTGCCCAAACAATGGCGCGCGTTCATCACCGAGCAGCAACTGGACGGCGTGGTGTGCATCGCCGCTGCCTTACGCCGTGGCGCATTGAACGGCGAAGAAGCCAGGCGCTACCAGCGCGATGCCGTCTCGGTCAACGCGCCGTGGGAGTTGTCCGGCCTCGGCCAATTGCATGACGCGGTGCAGGATGCCGACCGTCTGATCTGCTTCGGAGGTGCGTGAGATGGCCAAATCCCTGTTGATCATCAGCCGCCAGTCACCGTGGTCCGGCCCCGGTGCCCGCGAAGCGCTGGACATCGTGCTCGCCGGTGGCGCGTTCGATCTGCCGATCGGCCTGCTGTTTCTCGACGACGGCGTGTTGCAACTGGCCGCCGGACAAAACGCCAGAGCCTTGCAACAGAAAGACCTGAGCGCCAACCTGCAGGCGCTGCCGATGTTCGGCGTTGAAGCGCTGTTCTACTGCGCCGACAGCGCCAGCCTGCGTGGCCTGAGCAAACTGTCGCTGGACGAGGCACAGCCGCTCGGCGCCGAACAAATCACCGCCCTTATTGACCGTTACGACCAGGTGATCACCCTCTGATGTCGACTTTGCATGTGTTGTCTCATTCCCCGTTCGGTGACGAACGCCTGACCAGTTGCCTGCGCGTGCTCGGCAACAAGGATGCGCTACTGCTGTCTGGCGACGCGGTGTATGCCCTGCAACCCGGCACCGCGCCGTTCACCGCGCTGCAAAACCGTCAGTTGAAGCTGCTGGTGCTGGCCGAAGATGCGCAGGCGCGTGCCGTGCAGGTGCCGGACTGGGCCGAAGCCATCGATTACCCGGCCTTCGTCGAACTGTCGATCCACCACGACAAGGTCAACAGCTGGCTATGAATTCCCTGACCGTCGGCGCCCGCGCCATCGAACTGGACAAGGACGGCTTTCTGCTCGACCTCGACGACTGGTCTCGTGACGTCGCCGGCGCCCTCGCCGCCGCCGAAGCGATCGAACTGACGGCCGAACACTGGGAAGTCCTCGAACTGCTGCGCAGCTTCTACGCCGAATTCCAGCTGTCCCCGGCCACCCGGCCGTTGATCAAGTACACCGCACTGAAACTCGGCCCGGACAAAGGCAACAGCCTGCACCTGAACCGACTGTTCAAAGGCACCCCTGCCAAACTCGCCGCGAAACTGGCGGGTCTGCCCAAACCGACGAATTGCTTATGACCGACTTTCCAGCGCTGACCCTTGAAACGCCCGCCGAACACCCGTTCGCTCAATTCGTGCGGATCCTCGGCAAGGGCAAGCGCGGCGCCCGCGACCTGACCCGTGAGGAAGCCCGGGAGGCGATGGGCATGGTGCTCGACGACAAGGTCGAAGACACCCAGCTCGGGGCCTTCCTGATGCTGCTGCGGCACAAGGAAGAAAGCGCCGAGGAAATGGCCGGTTTCACCGAGGCCGTGCGCGAGCGCTTGCAGGCGCCGGCGTTGAATGTCGATCTGGACTGGCCGACCTACGCCGGCAAAAAACGTCATCTGCCGTGGTACCTGCTGGCAGCCAAGTGCCTGGCGCAAAACGGCGTGCGGATTTTCATGCACGGCGGCGGCGCGCATACCGCCGGGCGCTTGTACACCGAACAACTGCTTGGCGAACTGCACATCCCGCTGTGCCGCACCTGGCAGCAGGTCGCCAGTGCGCTGGACAACGGCGGCCTGGCGTTCATGCCGCTGATGGACTGGGCGCCGCAGTTGCAAAAGATGATTGACCTGCGCAACACCATGGGCCTGCGTTCGCCGATCCACTCGCTGGCGCGGATTCTCAATCCGCTGCGCGCACGGTGTGGCCTGCAAAGTATTTTTCACCCGGGCTATCAAGCGGTGCACCGCGACGCCAGCGGCCTGCTCGGCGACACGGCGATCGTGGTCAAGGGCGATGGCGGTGAAATCGAGATCAACCCGGATGCCGACAGTCATCTGTACGGCACCACTGGCGGCGAGAGCTGGGACGAGGAATGGCCGCAACTGTCGAGCCAGCGCCACGTCAAACCGGCCACGCTGGATGTTGAACATCTGAAGGCTGTGTGGCGCGGCGAGGTGGTCGACAGCTATCCGCAAATGGCCCTGATCTCGACCATGGCCTTGGCTCTGCGCGGCCTCGGGCGAAGCCGCGAGCATGCGTTCGAAACCGCCGAGCAGTACTGGGCGGCGCGCAACAAATCGATTTAACCGATCATCGACGCCCGATCTTTGCGCTTTTTGTTCGAACTCATCGGAATAGACTCGGCTCCAACGCTTATTGGATTGTGGAGTCTTGATCATGGGTTTACTCGTTGATGGCCACTGGCAGGACAAGTGGTACGAAAGCAGCAAGGACGGCGCGTTCCAGCGCGAACAGGCGCAGCGCCGCCACTGGGTTACCGCTGACGGCCAGCCCGGGCCGAGCGGTGAAGGTGGTTTTGCCGCCGAAGTCGGGCGTTATCACCTCTACGTTTCTCTCGCCTGTCCTTGGGCGCATCGCACGCTGATCCTGCGCAAGCTCAAAGGTCTGGAAAGACTGGTCGACGTTTCGGTGGTCAGTTGGTTGATGCTGGAAAACGGCTGGACCTTCGACAAAGCACTTGGCTCGACGGGCGACAAGCTTGATGGCTTTGAATTCATGCATCAGCGCTACACCGCCGACACTGCCGACTACACCGGCCGCGTCACCGTGCCGGTGCTGTGGGACAAGAAGCTCAAGCGCATCGTCAGCAATGAGTCGGCGGAGATCATCCGCATGTTCAACAGCGCCTTTGATGACCTGACTGGCAACGATCTGGATTTCTACCCGGCACCATTACGCGGCGAGATCGATGCGCTGAACGAGCGGATCTATCCAGCGGTAAACAACGGTGTCTATCGCGCAGGCTTTGCGACTTCGCAACAGGCTTATGAAGAAGCATTCGATGAGGTGTTTGCCGAGCTCGATCACCTTGAGCGCGTTTTGGGCGCCAACCGTTATCTGAGCGGGGAATACCTGACTGAAGCAGACATCCGCCTGTTCACCACGATGATTCGTTTTGACGCGGTGTATCACGGGCACTTCAAGTGCAACCTGCGGCGGATTGCCGATTACCCGAATCTGTCGAGCTGGCTGCGTGAGGTGTATCAGCTGCCGGGGATTGCCGAGACTGTGGATTTCCAGCACATCAAGAATCATTACTACGGCAGCCACAAGACCATTAACCCGACGGGGATTGTGCCGAAGGGACCGGAGCAGGATTTTACTGTTGCCCATGATCGGGCACGGCTGAATGGCAAAGGGGTTTGGCGCAGAGGCTGATTGATTCGGTGTTTTTGAGGACCCTTTCGCGAGCAGGCTCGCTCCCACAGGGGATTTGTGCACGACACAGATCCAATGTGGGAGCGAGCCTGCTCGCGAATGGGGCGACTCGGTTTTTCAGACTTGCGCCTGAGCCCCTTCGAACCAAGCCAGTTTCTCGCGCAGTTGCACCACTTCTCCAACGATCACCAGTGTCGGCGCATGCACTTCATGCTCCGCCACCAGGCGCGGCAGATCGGCCAGAGTGCCGGTGAAGACGCGCTGATTGACCGTGGTGCCCTGCTGAATCAGCGCCGCCGGAGTATCCGCTGAACGACCATGTTTGATCAGTTGTTCGCAAATGACCGGCAACCCGACCAGGCCCATGTAGAACACCAGCGTCTGCGCCGGCGCGACGAGGTCGGCCCACGGCAGGTCGGTGGAGCCGTCCTTCAAGTGACCGGTGACGAACCGCACCGACTGCGCGTAATCGCGATGGGTCAGCGGAATCCCGGCATACGCCGCGCAACCGCTGGCCGCCGTGATCCCCGGCACCACCTGGAATGGAATGCCATGGGCTGCCAGTTCTTCGATCTCTTCACCGCCACGGCCGAAAATGAACGGATCACCGCCCTTCAACCGCACCACGCGCTTGCCGGCCTTGGCCAGATCGACCAATTGCTGGTTGATCTGATCCTGCGGCACAGCATGATCGGCGCGACGCTTGCCGACGTAAATCCGCTCGGCATCGCGACGGCACAGCTCAAGAATCGCCGGAGCGACCAAGCGGTCGTACAGCACCACGTCGGCTTGCTGCATCAGACGCAAGGCGCGGAAGGTCAGCAGGTCCGGATCACCCGGCCCGGCGCCCACCAGATACACCTCACCGGTGGTGATATCCGCTTCGCCATCGATCTTCGCTTGCAGCAGACGTTCGGCCTCGGCGCCCTGCCCGGCCAATTGCCGGTCGGCAATCGGGCCTTGAAACACGTCTTCCCAGAAACCACGACGTTGCTGCACATCCGGAAACAGGTTTTTCACCTGATTGCGGAAACGCGCCGCCAGTCCGGCCAACTGGCCGTAGGTCGAAGGAATCCAGGTCTCGATCTTGGCGCGAATCAACCGGGCCAGCACCGGCGCATCGCCGCCGCTGGACACCGCAATGATCAATGGCGAGCGATCGACGATCGCCGGGAAGATCACGCTGCACAACTGCGGCGCGTCGACCACATTGACCGGCACGCAACGCCGATGAGCATCGCTGGAAACTTGCGCATTCAGCGCTTCATCGTCGGTGGCGGCGATGATCAGCCCGCAACCGTCCAGGTCCGCTTCCACGTACCCGCGCAGCAGGCACTCGCCACCGTTGGCGGTGACCAGTTCCCGCAGCTGGCTTTCGATTTCAGGTGCGATCACCCGCAGCAGCGCACCGGCATCGGCCAGCAGGCGGGATTTGCGCAAGGCAATTTCCCCCCCACCGACAACCAACACACGACTGCCGCGCAGGTTGTGAAACAGCGGCAGATATTTCATTTAGCCGATGACCTCAAGGCCACCCATGTACGGCTTCAGCACGTCCGGCACACGGATCGAACCGTCGGCCTGCTGGTAGTTTTCCAGCACGGCAACCAGGGTACGACCGACCGCCAGACCCGAACCGTTCAGGGTGTGCACCAGCTCAGGCTTGCCGGTTTCCGGGTTGCGGAAACGCGCCTGCATGCGACGAGCCTGGAAGTCACCGCAGTTGGAGCACGAAGAAATTTCGCGGTACTTGTCCTGGCTCGGAATCCACACTTCGAGGTCGTAAGTCTTGACCGCGCTGAAGCCCATGTCGCCGGTGCACAGCGCCAGGGTGCGGTAAGGCAGACCCAGCAGTTGCAGGACTTTCTCGGCGTTGGCGGTCAGGCCTTCCAGTGCTTCCATCGAAGTCGACGGCTCAACGATCTGGACCATTTCGACTTTGTCGAACTGGTGCTGACGGATCATGCCGCGCGTGTCGCGACCCGATGCGCCGGCTTCGCTGCGGAAGCACGGGGTGTGGGCGACGAACTTGATCGGCAGCAGTTTCGAGTCGACGATTTCGCCGGCCACAATGTTGGTCAGCGACACTTCGGCGGTCGGGATCAGGTACAGATCGGCTTCGCCTTCGCGGGCGATCTTGAACAGGTCTTCTTCGAACTTCGGCAGTTGACCGGTGCCTTGCAGCGCCGGCGCCTGAACCAGATAAGGCGTGTACGCCTCTTCGTAGCCGTGCTCGTTGACGTGCAGGTTGATCATGAACTGTGCCAGTGCGCGATGCAGACGGGCGATCGGGCCGCGCAGCAGGGCGAAACGTGCGCCGGACAGCTTGGCAGCGGTTTCGAAGTCCAGCCAGCCGAACTTCTCGCCTAGGGCAACGTGGTCTTTCACTTCGAAATCGAAAGCAGTCGGGGTGCCCCAGCGGCGCACTTCGACGTTGTCGTCTTCGTCTTTACCGACCGGCACGGATTCGTGCGGCAGGTTCGGGATACCCAGTACGATCGAGTCCAGTTCGGTCTGGATCGCGTCCAGTTCGACTTTACCGGCGCTCAGTTCACCCGCCATGCGCTCGACGTCCGCCATCAACGGCGCGATGTCTTCGCCGCGCTGCTTGGCCTGACCGATGGATTTGGAACGCGCGTTACGCTCAGCCTGCAGTGCTTCGGTGCGAGTCTGGACGGTCTTGCGCTGTTCTTCCAGCGCTTCGATGCGCGCGGTATCCAGGGCAAAGCCACGGGAAGCCAGGCGGTCCGCTACGTCCTGAAGGTTGCTACGTAACAGTTTGGAATCGAGCATGTCGGTTTCTCGTTATCAAAGTTTGGTCAAAGACAGGCCAGCCCACGTCGCGAGCAGCCCGCCGAATACGCTGAGTGCTGCATAGCCCAGGGCCAGCGGCACTTGCCCGCTTTCCAGCAGGCGCACCGTATCCAGTGAAAAGGATGAAAAAGTCGTCAGCCCTCCGAGGAAGCCGACGATCAGCCCGGCACGCACCTCGATCGGCACCTCCGGGCGTATCAAAAACAGGCCGTACAACACGCCAATCAACAGACAGCCCACGATATTAACGGCCAGCGTCGCGGTATAGAAGTGCCGCGGCCAATTGGCACTGACCCAATTGGCCGCGGCGAAGCGCAACAGCGTACCGGCAATCCCGCCGGCGGAGACGGCAACAATCAATGGAAGCACTATTTTCTCCGCTGCCGAGGGCTTGAACGGTCGAGTTGAGCGAGGTGGTTGAGCTTTTCACCGATCTTCAATTCCAGACCACGGGGCACCGGCTGGTAGAACGGGATCGGTTCGAGTTCTTCCGGGAAATAATCTTCGCCGGCGGCATAGGCGTCCGGCTCGTCGTGGGCATAGCGGTATTCGTCGCCGTAACCCAATTGTTTCATCAGCTTGGTCGGCGCGTTGCGCAGGTGCAGCGGCACTTCCAGCGAGCCGTTCTCAGCGGCCGCACGCAGCGCGGTCTTGAAGCCCATGTACACCGCGTTGCTTTTCGGCGCACAGGCCAGATAAGTGATGGCCTGGGCCACCGCCAACTCGCCTTCCGGGCTGCCGAGGCGCTCCTGCACTTCCCACGCCGCCAGGCACAGGCTCAGGGCACGCGGGTCGGCATTGCCGATGTCTTCGCTGGCCATGCGCACCACGCGTCGGGCCAGGTACAGCGGATCGCAACCGCCATCGATCATCCGCGCGAACCAGTAGAGTGCGCCGTCGGGGTTGGAGCCACGGACCGATTTGTGCAGTGCCGAGATCTGGTCGTAGAACGCTTCGCCGCCCTTGTCGAAGCGCCGACGCGTATCGCCGAGCAGGCTTTGCAACAGCTCGGTGCCGATCTCGCTGTTGTCTTCGGCGAGGTCCGAGGCGTTTTCCAGCAGATTGAGCAGACGCCGGCCATCGCCATCGGCGGCCGACAGCAACATCTGAAAGCCTTCGTCGTTGAGCGTCAGATTACGTTTGCCCAGTCCGCGTTCTTCAGTGAGTGCGCGGTGCACCAGTTTGCGCAGCGCCGCTTCGTCGAGGCTTTTCAGCACATACACGCGGGCCCGCGACAACAAGGCGTTATTGAGTTCGAACGAGGGGTTTTCGGTGGTGGCGCCGATGAAGATCAGCGTGCCGTCTTCAACATATGGCAGGAACGCATCCTGCTGCGACTTGTTGAAGCGGTGCACTTCATCGACAAACAGAATCGTGCGCTTGCCGTACTGGCCGGCCTGCTGCTTGGCGATTTCAACCGCCTGACGGATCTCCTTGACCCCGGCGAGCACCGCCGAGACCGTTTCGAAGTGTGCATCCGAGACTTCCGCGAGCAACCGCGCCAGGGTGGTCTTGCCCACGCCGGGCGGGCCCCAGAAGATCATCGAATGCAGGGCACCCTGCTCCAGCGCCTCACGCAGAGGCTTGCCGCGAGCGAGCACGTGCTCCTGACCGACATACTCATCCAGATTGGTCGCACGCAAACGCGCGGCCAGTGGCTGGGCAATCGGTGCACTGCGAAACAGATCCATCACGTAGCGTTGAAACCTCTATTTGAATCGGTTACCGATCATGCTTTTGATTTTGTAGGAGTGAGCCTGCTCGCGATTCGATGTGTCAGTCACAGCTGCAGTGTCTGACCCACCGCTATCGCGAGCAGGCTCACTCCTACAAGGGTTTTGCATTTTACTCTTGGATTACATCCGCACCCTTGGGGATGTCGAACTTGAACTTCGATGCCGGTACCGGCTCCTTGGCCTTGACCCCAGTGAACAGGATGTTGGTGCGCTGGCCGACGCTGTCGATCAGTTGCATGTCATTGACCAGACCATTGCGGAACGACAGACGCAGGTTGTCGAACAGGGTGTCCTTGGTTTTCGGCTTGAGGGTGAAGTCGATCACGCCGCCCGCTTCTTTCGCGGTGATGTCGAAGCTCTGGCTGATCTTCGATACGTCACCGGACAGCAGCAGTGCCGGGGTCTGAGTCAGACGCTCGTCGAGTTTCTTGATGGTCGCCTGTTCCAGATCCGGGTCCCACAGGGTGACCTTTTTGCCGTCGGAGACCATGGTCTGCTCGTTCGGCGCATTGGTGTGCCAGTAGAACAGACCTGGACGCTGCAGGGTCATCTCACCGGTGGTTTCCTGCAACTGGGTGCCGCTGCCGTCGAGGGTCAGCTGCGAAAAGTTCGCGGTCAGGGTTTTCGATGTTTCCAGCAATTGGGTCAGACGCGCCACGTCCTTGTCATCGGCGTGGGCCGTGAGTGTGGTCAACGCCAGTACTGGCAGCAGCATGCGGATAAGACGCATGGGAGTCCTCTTGAATACTCGTTGGGAGAGCGGCGGCACATCATTGTCCCGCCTCTTGCGTTTGCAATCAGTCGCGTACCGGGCCCGGGGCCAGGACTTCACGGGAACCGTTGGTGTTCATCGAGGTGACGACCCCGGCCATTTCCATGGCTTCGATCATCCGTGCGGCGCGGTTGTAGCCGATCTTCAGCTTGCGCTGTACCGCGGAAATCGAGGCACGACGGCTTTCCAGCACGAACTGTACAGCTTCGTCATACAGCGCGTCGGCTTCAGGATCATCGCCATCGCCGCCACCGCTGCTGCCTTCAAAACCGCTGCCAGCCTCTTCGACACCGTTGAGGATGTCGTCGTTGTATTCCGGTGCGCCGCGCAGTTTCCACGCTTCGACCACACGGTGCACCTCATCGTCGGATACAAATGCACCGTGAACCCGGATCGGCAGGCTGGTGCCCGGCGGCATGTAGAGCATGTCACCGTGGCCCAGCAGTTGCTCGGCACCGCCCTGGTCGATGATGGTGCGGGAGTCGATCTTGCTCGACACCTGGAACGCCATCCGCGTCGGAATGTTGGCCTTGATCAGACCGGTGATCACGTCCACCGAAGGACGCTGGGTCGCGAGGATCAAGTGAATACCGGCAGCACGCGCCTTCTGGGCGATACGGGCGATCAGTTCTTCGACCTTCTTGCCGACGATCATCATCATGTCGGCGAATTCGTCGACCACCACGACGATGGTCGGCAGTTTCTGCAGCAGCGGTGCTTCGTCGTGGATGCTTTCGCGCTTGTACAGTGGATCGCTCAACGGCTCGCCGGCGTCCTGGGCTTCCTTGACCTTGGCGTTGAAGCCGGACAGGTTACGCACGCCCATCTTCGCCATCAGCTTGTAGCGGCGCTCCATTTCGGCAACGCTCCAGCGCAGGGCGTTGGCAGCGTCCTTCATGTCAGTCACTACCGGGCACAGCAGGTGCGGAATGCCTTCATAGATCGACAGTTCGAGCATTTTCGGGTCGATCATGATCAGCTTGGCATCTTCCGGGCCGGACTTGAACAGGATCGACAGGATCATCGCGTTCACACCCACCGATTTACCGGAACCGGTGGTACCGGCCACCAGCAGGTGCGGCATTTTCGCCAGGTCAGTGATCACCGGTTTGCCGCCGATGTCGTGGCCCAGGGCCAGGGTGACCGGCGATTTGAAGTTGTCGTACTCGGGGGTCGACAGCACTTCGGAGAAACGCACGATCTGCCGGTCTTCGTTGGGGATCTCGATACCGACCGTGGTCTTGCCCGGAATCACCTCGACCACCCGCACACTGGTCACGGCCAGCGAACGAGCAAGGTCTTTCGCCAGGTTGGCGATGCGGCTGACTTTGACCCCGGCGGCAGGCTGGATTTCGTAACGGGTAATTACCGGGCCCGGGTGGATCGAATCCACGGTGACCTCGACGCCGAATTCCTTGAGCTTGATCTCCAGCAAGTGGCCGACCGCCGCCAGGGACTCAGGCGAATAATTGAGTTGTTTCTTTTCCGCAGGATCGAGGATCGAGATCGGCGGCAAGGTGCCTTCCACGGCACTGTCGACGAACAACGGCGCCTGCTTCTCTTTCTGCACACGCTTGCTCGGCTCGGGCGCCTTGGCCGGAGCCGGGGCGATGACCGGCGGCACCTGCTTCTCGCGATCGGACATGTGCTTGCTCAGGGCTTGCTCGCGTTCGATCAGGCGCTCCTTGACCTTGGCCTGCTCACGCTTGTCGGTGACGGTCGGAGCGACCACGTCGTGGACGCGGTCATCGACTTCACGCAGTTGCGCCACCAATTGCTTGCGCTCGGTACGCGCCGACCACCAGCGGTTGATCGCGCCCTGGAACAGTTCAAACAGGTCGAGGGTGATCTTGCCGGTAACGTCCATCACCTTGAACCACGACAGGTCGGTGAACACCGTCAGGCCGAACAGAAACAGCGCAATGAACAGCAGTGTGCTGCCCTGGATGTTCAGGGCATTGCGTGCCAGATCGCCAAGGCTTTCGCCCAACGCCCCGCCCGCGCCTGCCGGCAGACCGGTGGCGGCATGGAAATGGATATGCGCCAGCGCAGCACCAGACAGCACCAGAAACACCAGACCGATCAGGCGCCAGGAGAACAGCCAGCCGCTCCACTGCCACGGCTCGTGGCGTTGACGGAAGATCTGATACGCCTTGATCGCCAACAGCAACGGGAAGATGTACGCGAAGTAACCCAGCACCATGAACAGGATGTCGGCGCTGTAGGAACCGGCCGGGCCGCCGAAGTTCTGTACGTCGTCGATCTTGCTGTTGTGGCTCCAGCCCGGATCGTCCTTGCCATAGGTCAGCAAGGCCATCATCAGGAACAGGCACAAGGCACCGATGGCGATCAATGCACCTTCCTTGAGCCGGTAGTGCAATTGCTGGCGCCAGAGCGGAACGACTGTTTTTGGTGCTGCGGTGGATTTCTTCAAAACGCTTCTTTTCCTGCGCCCGGGGCGCGTCCATCTATTGAATGACGATAAAAAACTGCCCAATCCAGGCAGGTAAAAAAGTGAACCGGCGCAACTGAGACTACTTTTAACACTGTGCCGCTGCTTTTATAAACACAGCCATAAACACTGCACACGGCGAATATTCTGTAACAGCCCGGCATTGTACGGGTTTGTGCGGCTGATGCCATGCCTCAAAACCCATAGCTGAGCATAGCCAATCCTACAAATCCTGCGGCTCAATTTGAGCATGCATTGTCTTTTGTGACAAAGGCTTATGAGGTGTATTTGATGAACGCAGCGAAGCATTCACGCCTGATCATTCTCGGCTCCGGCCCCGCCGGTTACAGCGCCGCCGTGTACGCCGCCCGCGCCAACCTCAAACCGGTGGTCATTACCGGGCTGCAGGCCGGTGGCCAGCTCACCACTACCGTCGAGGTCGACAACTGGCCCGGCGACGTCGAAGGCCTGACCGGTCCGGTGCTGATGGAGCGCATGCAGAAACACGCCGAACGCTTTGCCACAGAGATCGTTTACGACCACATCCACACCGCCAAGTTGCAGCAGCGCCCGTTCGAACTCATCGGTGACAGCGGCATTTACACCTGCGACGCGCTGATCATCGCCACTGGCGCCTCGGCGCAGTATCTGGGCCTGCCTTCGGAAGAAGCCTTCGCCGGCAAAGGCGTTTCAGCCTGTGCGACCTGTGATGGCTTTTTCTACCGCAATCAGGTGGTCGCGGTGGTGGGCGGTGGCAACACCGCCGTCGAGGAGGCTCTTTACCTGTCGAACATCGCCAAAGAGGTGCATTTGATCCACCGGCGCGACAAGCTGCGCTCGGAGAAAATCCTCCAGGACAAACTGTTCGAAAAGGCCGCCAACGGCAACGTTCGCCTGCACTGGAACCAGAATCTGGACGAAGTACTGGGCGATGCCAGCGGCGTGACTGGCGCGCGCCTGCGTGACAGCCACACCGGGCAGACCCGCGAGCTGGCACTGGCCGGCGTGTTCATCGCCATCGGCCACAAACCCAACACCGACCTGTTTCAAGGCCATCTGGCGATGCGTGACGGCTACCTGCTGATCAAGGGCGGCAGTGACGGCGACGCGACGTCCACCGAGATCCCCGGCGTCTTCGCTGCCGGCGACGTGGCCGACCACGTTTACCGTCAGGCCGTGACCTCGGCCGGGGCCGGTTGCATGGCGGCACTGGATGCGGAGAAGTATCTGGACGACATTCCCGTCATTTAACGGCACACTTTATCGCGGGCCCTGCGCCCGCACCGCCCTCCCCTTCTGCAAGCCCGGACGCCATGCTGACTTGGTTACAACGCAATTCTCTGACCTTCCCGCCCCTGGAAAAGGCCATGCGCGATCCCAATGGATTGCTGGCCGCGGGTGGCGACCTGTCCGCCGACCGTCTGGTGCAGGCTTACCGGCACGGCTGTTTTCCGTGGTTTTCCGAAGGTCAGCCGATCCTCTGGTGGTCACCGGATCCACGCACCGTGTTGTTTCCCGACGAACTGCATGTCTCGCGCAGTCTCGGCAAACTGCTGCGCAAGGAACGCTATCAGGTGACCTTCGATCAGGACTTCGACGCAGTGATTCGCGCCTGCGCCGCGCCGCGGGATTACGCTGACGGCACCTGGATCACCGAAGCCATGCAGGACGCCTACCTGGAACTGCATCGCCGCGGCTTTGCCCATTCGGTCGAGGTTTGGGACCAAGGCCAACTGGTCGGCGGTCTATATGGCCTGGCGATGGGGCAGCTGTTTTTCGGCGAATCGATGTTCAGCCGTGCCGACAACGCCTCCAAATATGGCTTTGCCACCTTGGTGCAGCATCTGAAAGACGCGGGATTCGTCCTGATTGACTGCCAGATGCCGACCGATCATCTGCACAGCCTCGGCGCCCGGGCAATCCCCCGCCACGAATTCGCCGACTATCTGGCCCGCCACCTGGATCAACCCAGCCGTGCCACCTGGGTTTGCTGAGCGACTTTTGCGCGCGTGGCTTACACTTAATTCACCAGCTTATCCCGAGGGTTGATCATGACCGAGTTGGCGCGGTTGAAGTTCTATGCCACTCAGCCTCACTCCTGCAGTTATCTGCCCGAGGAGCAGGCGACGACGCTGTTTCTCGACCCGAGCCAGCCCATGGATGTGCACGTCTACGCAGATCTGTCGGAAATGGGCTTTCGTCGCAGTGGCGATCATCTGTATCGGCCCCATTGCCAGAATTGCAATGCGTGCGTGCCTGCACGCATCCCGGTAGCGCAGTTCAGCCCCAACCGCCAGCAGAAACGCATTTTCAAACGCAATGCCGACCTGCAGGTACGCCCGATAAAACCGCATTTCAGCGAAGAATATTTCGACCTGTACCAGCGCTATATCGAGCAGCGGCATGCCGACGGCGACATGTACCCGCCAAGCCGTGACCAGTTCTCGACCTTTCTGGTGCGCGACCTGCCCTTCTCGCGCTTCTATGAGTTTCGTCTCGACGGACGGTTACTCGCCGTCGCGGTGACCGATCTGCTACCCAACGGCCTGTCGGCGGTCTACACCTTTTACGAACCTTGCGAGGAGCGCCGCAGCCTCGGTCGTTTCGCGATCCTGTGGCAAATCGCCGAAAGCCAGCGGCTGGGGCTGGAAGCGGTGTATCTCGGTTATTGGATCAAGAACTGCAAAAAGATGAACTACAAGACCCAATATCGCCCCATCGAATTGCTGATTAATCAGCGCTGGGTGATCCTGAACTAATCGCAAGCCCTAAACCCCTTGGCTTAAACCCCCTTTTTCGGGCACAATGCACGCCGCTTTTGCCTGGCGCAGTTGCACCGGGCCATTCATTGGATACCGAGGGCTTTACTGCATGTCGAAAGAAGACAGCTTCGAAATGGAAGGCACTGTCGTCGACACCCTGCCCAACACCATGTTTCGTGTGGAGTTGGAAAATGGGCACGTCGTAACCGCGCATATTTCCGGCAAGATGCGCAAGAACTACATTCGTATTCTTACCGGTGACAAGGTGCGCGTCGAGCTGACGCCCTATGACTTGAGCAAAGGGCGCATCACTTACCGCGCTCGCTAATCAAGTCAATACAGAACGCCCGGTTTATGCCGGGCGTTTTTGTATCTGCGCTTTATTGGTTTTGTGTGTATATCCGTTGCTGCGGGTGACGCCGCTGGCGGTTTCGCTTTTACAGCGAGTCACCTTTTCCAAACGCCGAAAAGGTAACCCAAAAGGCT
>NZ_NQYG01000007.1:68059-192760 GCF_002878485.1 Pseudomonas sp. AD21 | reverse complement strand
TGACACACCGCATTCGCGAGCAAGCCCGCTCCCACAGGGGATTTGTGTCCAGCCTTGAGCTTGCGCCAATTTCTATAACAAGAAACCGGAGAACCACTCATGTCGTTAAGCGTGTTCGACCTGTTCAAGATTGGCATCGGCCCTTCCAGCTCCCACACCGTCGGCCCGATGCGTGCCGCTGCGCGCTTCGCCGAAGGCCTGCGCCGGGACAACCTGCTGTCTGCAACCAACACCGTAAAAGTCGAGCTGTACGGCTCTCTCGGCGCCACCGGCAAGGGCCACGGCAGCGACAAAGCCGTGTTGCTCGGCCTCGAAGGCGAACATCCGGACACCGTTGATACCGAAACCGTCGCCGCGCGCCTGCAAGAGATTCGCGGCAATGGCCGGCTGAACCTGCTCGGTGAACACAGCATTGCGTTCAACGAGAAAGAACACCTGGCGATGATCCGCAAGCCGCTGGCCTATCACCCCAACGGCATGATCTTCCGTGCGTTCGATGCGGCGGGCATTCAAATCCGCAGCCGCGAATACTACTCGGTGGGCGGTGGTTTCGTAGTCGACGAAGACGCGGCCGGTGCCGACCGCATCGTCGAAGATGCCACCGCGCTGACCTTCCCGTTCAAAAGTGCCAAGGACCTGCTCGGCCATTGCGTTACCTACGGTCTGTCGATCAGTCAGGTGATGCTGACCAACGAAAGCGCCTGGCGTCCGGAGGCGGAGACCCGCGCCGGTCTGCTGAAAATCTGGCAGGTGATGCAGGACTGCGTCGCCGCTGGATGCCGCAACGAAGGCATTCTGCCGGGCGGGCTGAAGGTCAAACGCCGGGCGGCAGCACTGCATCGGCAATTGTGCAAGAACCCGGAATCAGCATTGCGCGATCCGCTGTCGGTGCTCGACTGGGTCAACCTGTACGCGCTGGCAGTCAACGAAGAAAACGCCAACGGCGGACGCGTGGTGACTGCGCCCACCAACGGCGCGGCGGGGATCATCCCGGCAGTGCTGCATTACTACATGCGTTTTATCCCGGGTGCCAACGATGACGGTGTCGTGCGCTTTCTGCTGACTGCCGCCGCCATCGGCATTCTGTACAAGGAAAACGCCTCGATCTCCGGTGCTGAAGTCGGCTGTCAGGGCGAGGTCGGCGTCGCCTGCTCGATGGCCGCCGGTGCGTTGTGTGAAGTCCTTGGCGGCAGCGTGCAGCAAGTGGAAAACGCTGCGGAAATCGGCATGGAACACAATCTCGGCCTGACCTGCGACCCGATTGGCGGGCTGGTGCAGGTGCCATGCATCGAGCGCAACGCGATGGGTTCGGTGAAGGCGATCAACGCGGTGCGCATGGCGATGCGTGGCGACGGGCAACACTTCGTCTCCCTCGACAAGGTCATCCGCACCATGCGCCAGACCGGCGCCGACATGAAAAGCAAATACAAGGAGACCGCCCGTGGCGGTCTCGCGGTCAACATTATCGAATGCTAATTAGCCCCCTCTCCCTCCGGGAGAGGATTGGCGCGAATCAAGGAGTCCCGCATGTCCACCGAACAACTGTCGAAAACCCCGCTGCACGCTCTGCACCTCGAACTCGGCGCCCGCATGGTGCCGTTCGCCGGCTACGATATGCCGGTGCAATACCCCCTGGGCGTGATGAAGGAACACCAGCACACCCGCGAGCAGGCCGGGCTGTTCGATGTCTCGCACATGGGCCAGATTCGCCTGACCGGCGCCAATGCCGCCAAGGCCCTGGAAACCCTGGTACCCGTGGACATCATCGACCTGCCGGTGGGCATGCAGCGCTACGCGATGTTCACCAACGAGAGCGGTGGCATCCTCGACGACCTGATGGTCGCCAACCTCGGTAACGACGAGCTGTTCCTGGTGGTCAACGCCGCGTGCAAGGATCAGGACCTCGCGCATCTGCAAAAGCACATCGGCGATCAGTGCACCATTACGGAGCTGTTCGAAGCGCGCGCGCTGCTGGCGTTGCAAGGTCCGGCAGCGGTCACCGTGCTGGCGCGACTTGCGCCGGAAGTGGCGAAGATGACGTTCATGCAGTTCAACCGCGTACAACTGCTGGGCGTGGATTGCTTCGTCAGCCGCTCGGGCTACACCGGTGAAGACGGTTTCGAAATCTCGGTACCGGCAGCCGACGCGGAAAAACTCGCCCGCGCCCTGCTCGCCGAACCGGAAGTCCAGGCCATCGGCCTCGGCGCTCGCGATTCGCTGCGCCTGGAAGCCGGCCTGTGCCTGTACGGCCACGACATGAACACCGACACCACGCCGATCGAAGCCAGCCTGCTGTGGGCGATCTCCAAGCCACGACGCGCTGATGGCGCACGGGCCGGCGGTTTCCCGGGGGCGGAGACAGTTTTCGCTCAGCAACAGAACGGCGTCGCACGCAAACGCGTCGGCCTGCTGCCACAAGAACGTACCCCCGTGCGTGAAGGCGCGGAAATCGTCAACGAAGCCGGCGAGATCATCGGCAGCGTGTGCAGCGGCGGCTTCGGTCCGACCTTGGGCGGTCCTTTGGCGATGGGTTACCTCGACAGCGCTTATGTCACCCTCGACACGCCAGTCTGGGCCATCGTCCGTGGGAAAAAGGTGCAAATGCTTGTAAGCAAAATGCCATTTGTTCCACAACGCTACTACCGTGGTTGATTGACTGTTTCTATACGTAACGCGATTGCGTTATGCGTGCACTAATGTGTAACGCAATCGCCACAAAAAAGTGCATTTTCTAACATTTGATTCGAATATGAACTTTGCTTATAACAATCGAAAACAATTGAGCAGGTTAATCGTCTAAGCCGCACTAGTGAACTGACTAATTGCCAGCAAGGGCAGGAAAACCGGGGCCTTCACGGGGCTTGTTTTTTCTCCCGTAGTTGGCGTAGAGTTTGTCCACTGTGTTTGCATGGGTCAGCTTGGAATCGTGACCTGGGCAGTAGCCTACAAAGTTAGCTACATCCCGTTCGACGTCTTCTTACTCTCCTGCAACCAGCCCCAGTACTCTTTCATGAGAAAGAGACTGTCATTAATTTTTTGCGTCAAAGGAAATAAGAAATGTCCACACGTCAGAGCGGTACCGTCAAGTGGTTTAACGACGAGAAAGGTTTTGGTTTTATCACTCCAGAAAGCGGTCCGGATCTGTTCGTGCATTTCCGCGCCATCCAGGGCAACGGCTTCAAGAGCCTCAAAGAAGGCCAGAAAGTGACCTTCGTTGCAGTGCAAGGCCAGAAAGGCATGCAGGCTGACGAAGTACAAGCTGAAGCTTAATCTTCTGTAACGAAAAAGCCCCTGATATTGATATCAGGGGCTTTTTTGTGCGCGCGAATCCGTAAAATGGCGCTTCCATTTGCGTCCAGAGGCTGCCATGTCGAAAAACCTGCTCACTCCCCAGGGCGATTTTCCTGCCGTAGGCCTGGGCCGTCGTCTGGCCGCGATGTTCTATGACTTTCTGCTGTGCACCGCCCTGCTGATCGTCACCGGTTTCATTTACAAACTGATCCAGGCCGCGATCATCGGCGAAGAACGCCTGCGCGTGCTGACCGATGCCGGAAAAATGGATGGCGATCCACTGTACTCCACGGTGCTGCTGCTGGTGCTGTTCGCCTTCTTCGCCAAGTTCTGGACCCACGGCGGGCAGACGCTGGGCATGCAGGTGTGGGGGATTCGCGTACAGAACGCTGATGGCAGCGCGATCAGCCTGTGGCAGGCGCTGCTGCGCTTCATGGTGTCGATCGCATCATGGCTGTGCGTGGGGCTTGGCTTCTTCTGGTCGCTGTATGACCAGCAGAAGCGCACGTGGCATGACATCTATTCCGATACCCGCGTGGTGCGGATTCCGAAGAAAACCAAATAACCCTCCAAAACGCAGAAACAACTGTGGGAGCGGGCTTGCTCGCGAAGGCGCCGTATCAGTCGAGTTAGATGTTGACTGATATGACGCCTTCGCGAGCAAGCCCGCTCCCACAGGTTTTGTATGCTGCCTTTAGAGCTTAGGCGTTACCCGCCAGCTTCATCCGCGCGGTCTGAGTAAAGTCCAACATGCGCTTCAACGGACGGATCGCCTGCGGAATCAATGCCGGATCGACAAAGATCTCGTTCGTCCCTTCCTTCAAGCTCTTGAGCGTACGCTCAAGGGTGTTCATGGCCATCCACGGGCAATGTGCGCAACTGCGGCACGCTGCGCCGTTACCGGCGGTTGGCGCCTCGATGAAGACCTTGTCCGGGCACAACTGCTGCATCTTGTAGAAGATGCCGCGATCGGTGGCGACGATCAGGGTCTTGTTCGGCAGGCTTTGCGCGGCAGCGATCAACTGACTGGTAGAACCTACTGCATCCGCCAGTTCGATCACCGAGGTCGGCGACTCCGGGTGCACCAGAATCGCCGCGTCCGGGTACAGCGCCTTCATGTCTTCGAGCTGCTTGGACTTGAACTCCTCGTGAACGATACAGGCACCGTCCCACAGCAGCATGTCGGCGCCGGTCTTGCGCTGGATGTAAGTCCCCAGGTGCTTGTCCGGGCCCCAGATGATGGTCTCGCCGTTGTCCATCAGGCTTTCGACGATCTCCAGCGCGCAGCTCGAGGTCACGACCCAGTCAGCCCGGGCTTTGACCGCTGCGGAGGTATTGGCATACACCACCACAGTACGCTCCGGATGTTGATCGCAGAACGCCGAGAACTCGTCGACCGGGCAACCCAGGTCCAGCGAGCAAGTCGCGTCGAGGGTCGGCATCAGCACGCGTTTTTCCGGGTTGAGAATCTTCGCCGTCTCACCCATGAACTTCACACCGGCGACCACTACGGTCTTGGCCGGATGGGCATTGCCGAAGCGAGCCATCTCCAGGGAGTCGGAAACACAGCCACCGGTTTCTTCGGCCAGGGCCTGAATCACCGGATCGCAATAAAAGTGGGCAACCAACACCGCGTCCTGAGCCTTGAGCTCGGCGGCGATGGCAGAACGGTAATAAGCCTCTTCCTCGGCCGTCAGCGGTTTGGGCTGTTTGGCATCGAGGTGGGCTTGAACCAGAAGGCGTTCGGAAATCTGCGTCATGTTCGCAAGACCTGCAGGCGCTTTCGCGCGAAAGTCGAGTATACACCCGGCTCCGGACCGCTTGAGGGTACCGCCGGGAGAGTGAGTATTATCAGGCACGGACAGCATTGAAGCTGCGCAAGGCTACAGAATATCCCGTTGATACAAAAGATCATTCTGACCTGTGTCAGCACCGACGGCACTGAACAAATGCTCACCCGAATTGCAGGCAAAAAAAAACCCGGAAATCCTCACTTTCGTGGGCCTTCCGGATTTTCTAAACCGCCAAATATGGTGGGTCGTGTGGGATTCGAACCTACGACCAATTGGTTAAAAGCCAACTGCTCTACCAACTGAGCTAACGACCCGCTGTGTGGTGGCGCGTATAATACTGATTTTTAAGGACTATTCAACACCTTTTTTAAAATAATCAAAAATAAGGTGTTGGGTCGTCCACACCAGCGGCCGCAAAGCCTTCTGCGCGCAGGCGGCAGCTGTCGCATTTGGCGCACGCGCGGCCTTCATCGTCGGCCTGATAGCAGGAAACGGTGAGGCCATAATCAACGCCCAGCTTCACGCCGGCCTGGACGATCTGTGCCTTGCTAAGGTTCTGCAGCGGCGCCTGAATGCGAAAGCCATTGCCTTCCACGCCCGCCTTGGTCGCCAGGTTGGCCATACGCTCAAACGATTCGATGAACTCGGGACGGCAATCCGGGTAACCGGAATAATCCACCGCATTGACGCCGATGAAGATGTCACGGGCGCCAAGCACTTCCGCCCAGCCCAACGCCAGAGACAGGAACACGGTGTTGCGGGCTGGTACGTAGGTCACCGGAATGCCCTCGCCCAGCTCTTCCGGAATATCGATGCTGGTGTCGGTCAGTGCCGAACCACCCATGCCGTTCAGGTTCAGGCCGATCACTTTGTGCTCGACCACACCCAGGTCACGGGCCACGCGAGCAGCGGCGTGCAGCTCAGCGTGGGAGCGCTGACCGTAATCGAAGCTCATGGTGTAGCAGGCGTAGCCTTCGGCCCGAGCCATCGCCACCACGGTGGCCGAATCCAGGCCACCCGACAGCAGGATTACCGCACGTTTTTCGTTAGTGTTCTGTTGTTCAGTCATCTCAGCGCCCCGGCTCATCATTCCATAGATATTTATGCAGTTGCAGTTGCAACCGCACTGGCAGGTTATCCGCCACCACCCAGTCCGCCAGATCCCTTGCGTTGAGGTCATGGTGACTTGGAGAAAACAGGACTTCGCCGGCACGCCGGTCGAGCCCGTACTGGATCAGCTTGGAAACCGCCCAGTCATAGTCTTCCCGCGAGCAGATGACAAATTTCACCTGATCGTTGGGAGTCAGCAGTTCGATATTCTCGTAACGGTTGCGATGCGCTTCTTTCGAGCCCGGCGTCTTCAGGTCGACAACGCGGCTGACCCGTGGGTCGACGGCCGAAACGTCGAGGGCACCGCTGGTTTCCAGCGAGACCTCGTAACCGGCATCACACAACCGCTTGAGCAAGGGAATGGCATTGGGCTGTGCCAGCGGCTCACCGCCAGTGACACACACATAGCGTGGGCGGAACCCGGCCACCTGCTCAAGGATATCGTCGAGGGTGCGGATCGTACCGCCGGTGAACGCATAGGCGCTGTCGCAGTACTGGCAACGCAATGGGCAACCGGTCAGGCGCACAAAAACCGTGGGCAGCCCGGCAGTCCGCGTTTCCCCCTGCAACGAGTAGAAAACTTCGGTGATTCTCAATGTGTCTTGCATAGTCGCCACGGGCGTAACAGCTAAACAGGCTGTCCGCCTCCGTCAGGCACTTCAGGTAACCCCGCCAACGCGTAGATCACCAGAAGCGTGTTTCAGAAAAAGGGCGTGAATTCTAACGAAAAAACCCGCGACAAGCGCGGGTTTCTTCCAAACGGGGTGAAGCACAGTTACATGCGTTGCAGATCGCGTTGGGCCAACTGAGCTGCAGAGGTCCCCGGGTATTGGGAAACCACCTGTTGCAGAATGCCTTTGACCTTGTCGGTGTGACCGAGGCGGCGCTCTACGTCAGCCAGCTTGTACAGCGAATCCGGCACTTTGGCATGCTTGGGATACAGTTGCGAAACCTTGGCAAACGCTTGACCTGCACCTTGCAGATCGCCCTTGGCCAGATTGACTTCGCCCAACCAGTACTGGGCATTGCCCGCGTATTGACTGTTCGGGTATTTGCGCAGGAATGCCGAGAAAGCCTGGCTGGCCTTGTCGAAATCCTTGGCTTTGATCAGGTCGAAAGCCGCATCGTAATACAGCTTTTCCTTGGCCGGATCACCCGGTTCGCTACTCGCAGCAGGTGCCTGGGCAGCAGCCCCGGCGCCAGCGGCAGCACCGGCAGCAGCACTTGCATCGCCACCGGCAGAAGAATTCTCAGGAGTCGCGGCAGGTGCAGCACCGGATCCTATGCGCCGATCAAGATCCTGGTATCGCTCCAGGGATTCCTGCTTCATGCGCGCAACCTGATTCTGCAGTTCTTCAATCACACCTTGCTGGCGCGATATCTGATCCTGCATCTGTTGCAGTTGGTTGAACAGCATGCCCTGTGCCGAGGCAGGGGCCGAAGCCGCTCCCCCGGCATAGGCGCCGTTCGTACCGTAACCCGCAGGCGGATAACTGCTCCCGCTATTGTTATAACCGGAGTTGTCATCGACCACAGGAACCGCAGCCCACGCCGCAAGCGGCGCGAGGCTGAGAGCCAGAACAGTTACAGCACGACGGCACGTTCGCATATCGAATTACTTACGCAGTTCGACGCGACGGTTTTGAGCCCAGGACTGCTCGTCGTTGCCGGTAGCAACTGGACGCTCTTCGCCGTAGGAAACCAGTTCCAGCTGAGCTGGGGAAACACCTTGCAGTACCAGGTAGCGCTGAACGGCTTTCGCACGACGCTCGCCCAGTGCCATGTTGTACTCACGAGTACCACGTTCGTCGGTGTTGCCTTCCAGAACAACGCGAGCGCCGTTTGCTTTCAGGTCTTTGGCGTGAACATCCAGAGCGCGCATGGCTTCTGGCTTCAGGTCCGAGCTGTCGTATTCGAAGTAGAAGGTGGTGATTGCGCGCAGAGCAGCTTCTTCGCTCAGGGAACCGTCAACGGCACCAGTGTTTGCGCCGTAACCAGCGTTTGGATCAACAGCGCCTTCACCGGCGTTGTCGCCGCCTTTGGACGAGCAACCTACAGCTACAGCCATGGCCAGAGCCAGCGCAGCAAATTTACCAAACTTCAGCATTTCCATCGTGAAACTCCTAATGAACCCCAGTGTGTTAAGTAAAACGTGTAGCGCCGCGTCAGTTCAGGTAAGGGGACCAGGACGGTTCTCTGACTTCGCCTTGAGCGGTAGGAAGCGGGAGCCTCACGCGTCCATTAATGGACACGAGCATCAAGACTCCCCGGCCCTGCTGGCGGGTGGCGTAGATTACCATGGTGCCGTTGGGCGCAACAGTAGGCGACTCGTCCAGAGTGCTATCAGTTAGGATTTTTACACTTCCGCGCTGCAAATCCTGAGCCGCCACTTTGAAATTGGTGAAACCGTCCTGACGATGAATCATCACCAGGGTCTTTTCATCAGCCGAAAGCTTCGGGTTGGCGTTGTAGTTGCCGATGAAGGTCACTCGCTCCGCACCGCCGCCACTGGCGCTGGTTTTGTAGATCTGTGGTTTGCCGCCACGGTCCGAGGTGAAGTAGATGGTCGAACCATCCTTGCCCCAGTACGGTTCGGTGTTGATGCCAGGACCTGCAGTCACGCGAGTGATCTGACGCGAACCCAGGTTCATCACATAGATGTCCGGGTTGCCATCTTTCGACAGTACGAATGCCAGGCGATTGCCATCCGGAGACCAGGCTGGCGCGCCGTTCAGGCCTTCGAAGTTGGTGATCTGCTCACGGCGACCGGTGTCGATGTTCTGCATAAAGATGCGCGGACGCTTCTGCTCGAACGACACATAGGCGATGCGTTTGCCATCCGGTGCGAAACGCGGCGACAGGATCGGCTCGCGCGATTGCAACAGAGTCACGGCGCGGGCACCGTCATAGTCCGAACGCTGCAGGGTGTAGCGAGTGTTCTTCTCGGAGAAACGCTCGGCTGTCACGTACAGCAGACGGGTCGAAAACGCACCTTTGATACCGGTAAGTTTTTCGAACGACTGGTCAGAGATGAAGTGCGCCATGTCACGCAGTTGCTCGGTAGTACCGGAAACACTGCCGTCAGCCACTTTCTGCTCGGTGGCCACGTTGAACAGTGCCCATTGCACCTGCAGACGGCCGCCCGCTGGAGCAATGCTGCCGACCATGATGAATTGAGCATTCACCGCCTTCCAGTCACGGAAGATGATCTCGCTCGGCTGGCTTGGCTGGCTGATCATGTTTTGCTTTGGAATCGGCGAGTAGTAGCCCGAATTCCGCAAATCGTTGCCAATGATTTCGGCCATATCGTCAGGCAGCACTGCACCGCCCTGGAAACCGAACGGCACTACGGCAATTGGCGTCGCCTGGGAGCTGCCACTGCTGACCAGGATATTTTTCTCTTCTGCGGTGGCCAGTCCTGCAAAGCAGAACATGACGACAAGCAGTCCTCGAAGAAGGTTTCTCACAAGGCTAGATCCTCAGGTGTGAATGTCATCTTGAATGAACGATAGGGTGCGAAATCCGCTGGACTCAAACCCTGCATTTCGGTCAATCGACCAATATTTTTTACAGCCGCGACGGTAGAACTGTCGAACGGCGCGTCACCGCTGGATTGAAGAACCTTGACGCTCGAGATTGTTCCGTCAGGCAGCATGCCGATCTGCAGAGTCACTTTCATGCCTTTACGGGCAGACGGTGGCTGCGCCCAACCTTCAGATGCTCGCGCACGAATCAAGTCATCGAAGTTGCCAGCCGTTTCATCACCCAACTCATCCGACTTGGTAGCCTGACGCTCGGTTTTATCGGACAGCAAGTCAGCCAATGCCTGAGCCTTCTTGTCCTCTAGTGACTTACGGGCTGCATCCTGCGTTTTCTTCTTCGCAGCATCAGCGGCAGCTTTCTTCTTCGCGTCCTCGGCGACTTTCTTCTTCGCCTCTTCAGCTTCAGCTTTTTTCTTGGCGTCTTCGGCGGCTTTCTTCTTCGCGTCTTCGACGATCTTCTTCTTGGCTTCTTCAGCGGCCTCTTTCTTGGCCTCTTCCTTAGCCTCTTCTTCGGCTTTCTTCTTGGCTATATCAGCCAATTGTTTCTCTTCTGCCTTCTTGGCCTCGGCTTTCTTCGCATCGTCGGCTTTCTTGGCTTCATCAGCCTTTTTTGCCTCGTCCGCTTTCTTCGCCTGATCGGCCTTCTTGGCTTCCTCGGCCTTTTGAGCCGCTTCTTCTTTCTTTTGTTCCGCAGCCTTCACCGCTTCCTGCTCGACCTTTTTCTGTTCCATCTGCTCGACTTCGGTCTGGCGCGCGGCGGATTTCTTCGCCTCACCCGCAATCTTCTGATTGGTCTGGGTGATTGCCGGACTTTTCGATTTCAGTTGGTACAAGGTCGCCTGGACAATCGGCTTGGCCGGCGGCAGCTCTGGTGTAAAGGCAAAACTGACGAACAGCATGCCGAACACCAGCACGTGCAGGACAATTGCCAGAACACTAGGCCAGAAGTAGCTTTCCGAGGCGGACGGCTCTCGCTGTTGCTGCATCAGGGGGCCTCGGTGATCAAGCCAACATTACCGACCCCGGCTTTCTGCAACCCGCCCATGGCGCCCATGACGGAACCATAGTCGACGGTCTTGTCGCCGCGGATGAAGACCTGGGTACGTTTGCCGCCTTCAGTGCCGGCACGAATGATCTTGGTCACCGCGTCGGTCATTTGCGGCAGGGTCATGGCCCTGTCCTGTTGCTTCTCGGTATCGACTTCGCTGCCAAGGTTCCAGTAGTAGGTCTTGTCAGCCTTGATCGAAATGGTCAGGACCTGAGTGTTGTTGTCCTGCGGCAAGGCTTCGCTGGAAACCTTGGGCAGATCAACTTTCACGCCCTGATTGAGCATCGGCGCGGTCACCATGAAGATGACCAGCAGCACCAACATCACGTCGATGTAAGGCACCACGTTCATCTCGGCGACCGGCTTGCGCTTTTTGCGAGCTCGAGCGATTAAAGCCATTGGAAATTACCTGCTTATTCTTCGCTGGTGTGCACTTTGCGGTGCAGGATCGCCTGGAATTCATCGGCGAAGGTGTAGTAGCGGCTCAGCAAGGTTTCGCTGCGGGCAGAGAAACGGTTGTAAGCAATAACGGCCGGGATCGCGGCGAACAGGCCGATCGCCGTGGCGATCAAGGCTTCGGCGATACCCGGGGCCACGGTGGCCAGGGTCGCTTGCTGGGCCTGAGCCAGACCACGGAAGGAGTTCATGATGCCCCATACGGTACCGAACAGACCGATGTACGGGCTGACCGAACCGACGGTGGCGAGAAACGGCAGGCTCTGCTCCAGCTTCTCTTCTTCACGAGAGATGGCAACACGCATGGCACGCGCCACACCTTCCATCACCGCCTCAGGATCGACGCCTGGCTGCTGACGCAGACGGGAGAACTCCTTGAAGCCGGCACGGAAGATCTGCTCCACGCCCGAATCCGGATCCGGGTTGCTGCCGGCCTGACGGTACAGCTTGGACAGGTCGATACCCGACCAGAAGCGCTCTTCGAAGCTCTCCAGGGCGCGTCGACCGGCGCGCAGCAGGTTGCTGCGCTGAAAGATCATGATCCATGAGGTCACCGATGCGGCCACCAGGGTCAACATTACCAACTGCACCACGATGCTGGCATTGCTGACCAGGCTCCACATGGAGGAATGGTCGACGACGTTAGCTTCCACGCTTTATCTCCTGCTTTGAGTGTGTACCCGTGCCGCCCGCGTCGGCAAAGGCCGCACGCAAGGATTCGGGCATGGCCCGGGGTTTCAAACTTTCGGTGCGCACACAGGCCACCAGAAACTGCCCCTCACAGAGCAGCACATTATCCGTGGCCCGCCTGACCTGCTGTTTAAAGCGCAGGCTGGCACGGTTCAATTCGATTACATCAGCGCTTACCAGCAGTTCGTCGTCCAGTCGCGCCGGCGCGTGATAGCGCGCTTCGCTGGAATGCACGACAAACAACAGATCCTCCCCGGCCAGTTCCGACTGGGCAAAGCCCAGCGTCCGGAGCCGCTCGGTTCGAGCCCGTTCCATAAACTTGAGGTAATTAACGTAATACACGATGCCGCCGGCATCGGTGTCCTCGTAATAAACGCGACAACGATGTGCGAACGGCTCAAGCCCGTTTTGCGCGCGCATACTCTAGTGCTTACTCCTCGGGTTGCCAATCCAGCCAGGCAACTGTTTTTCATTGTTCAAAGGCTTTACCGCAAAAGTACCGTCCTGTGACAGTACAAACGCTGAATAAATCGACAATAAATGTGTACTAATCGTCTACCGCATCGAGAAACTCGTCTACCACGGGCATCTCGCCCATTCGTGACGGAATGTTTAAACCGAAATGCAGGTACGCATGCCGTGTCACCACCCTGCCCCGTGGCGTGCGCATGATGTAACCCTGCTGAATCAGATACGGCTCCAGCACATCCTCGATGGTGTGGCGTTCTTCACTGATCGCCGCCGCCAGGCTGTCGATGCCCACCGGACCGCCGTCGAACTTCTCGATCATGGTCAGCAGCAAGCGCCGGTCCTGATGATCGAAGCCGTGTTCGTCGACATCCAGCAGGTTAAGCGCCAGATCGGCGACTGCCTTGGTGATGTGGCCCTTGGCCCGGACTTCAGCAAAATCGCGTACCCGCCGCAGCAGACGGTTGGCGATTCGCGGCGTACCGCGGGCGCGGCGAGCCACCTCAAAGGCGCCCTCCGGATCCAGCGGCAAGCCGAGAATATTCGCCGAGCGGCTGACAATCGTCGACAGATCGGCGGTGTTGTAGAACTCAAGACGCTGGACAATACCGAAGCGGTCACGCAACGGGTTGGTCAGCATGCCGGCGCGGGTGGTGGCACCGACGAGAGTGAACGGTGGCAGGTCCAGCTTGATCGACCGCGCCGCAGGCCCTTCGCCGATCATGATGTCGAGCTGAAAGTCTTCCATGGCCGGATACAGCACTTCTTCCACGATCGGCGACAGACGATGGATTTCATCGATGAACAGCACGTCGTGCGGTTCAAGATTGGTCAGCAATGCCGCCAGATCGCCCGGACGTTCAAGCACCGGGCCGGACGTGCTCTTGATCGACACACCCATTTCCTGGGCGATGATGTTGGCCAGGGTGGTTTTACCCAGCCCCGGGGGGCCGAAGATCAGCGTGTGATCGAGGGATTCGTTACGGCCACGGGCGGCCTGGATGAATAGTTCCATCTGCTCGCGGACCGTCGGCTGGCCAATGTAGTCGGCCAGGCTGACAGGGCGAATGGCCCGGTCCTGGACTTCTTCGCGCTCGCGCGGGCTGTGCGCGGCGGCGATCAGACGATCAGCTTCAATCACTTAAATCATTCCCTTCAGGGCGCGGCGGATCATGTCTTCACTGCTCAGGTTCTTGTCCTTGATGGCGGAAATCGCCTTGCTCGCTTCCTGCGGCTTGTAGCCCAGGGAAATCAGCGCGCTGACCGCATCGTTTTCTGCGGTGTTGACCGGCGCCGGACCGTCCGGCTGGTTCGGCACCAGGGCGAACATAGCCGGCACGGTTTCCCAGGCCTTGAAGCGGTCTTTCAGTTCGACCAGCAGACGCTCGGCGGTTTTCTTGCCGACACCCGGGACCTTGGTCAGTGCCGAAGTGTCCTGAGATTGCACGCAGCGGATCAGCTCGTCGACTTCCAGGCTCGACATCAGGGCCAGGGCCAGTTTCGGCCCGACACCATTGAGACGGATCAATTCGCGAAAAAAGTCTCGCTCACGCTTGCCGGCGAAACCATAGAGTAACTGCGCGTCTTCGCGTACGACCAAATGGGTGTGCAACGTCAGCGGTTCACCGACCGACGGCAGACGATAAAGGGTGGTCATGGGCACTTCCAGCTCATACCCGAGGCCGTTTACATCCAGAATCAGGTGCGGCGGCTGTTTCTCAGCCAGGGTGCCGCGCAAGCGTCCAATCACGTTTCAGATCCTTGAGCGTTGACCAGCCGGGGGCTGGCGACTATCGAAAGGCGGATTCCTGGCCGACGACCCAGGCGCAGGAAATCCGCTTTCAGGAAAATTGATGCTGATGCTATCAGAGACGCAGGCGCCCGCCACGACTGCGTGCCGTTCCCAAGCCGTGCGGCAGCAGACTGGAACGGGTGTGTGCATGGCAAATGGCAATGGCCAGGGCGTCCGAGGCATCGATTTGCGGTTTGCTGGTCAGCTTGAGCATGTGCATGACCATCATCTGCACCTGCTCTTTATTGGCGGCGCCGGTGCCGACCACGGCCTGCTTGACCTGAGTGGCCGTGTACTCGGCAATTTCCAGACACTCTTCGGCGCCGGCAACAATCGCTGCGCCGCGCGCCTGCCCGAGCTTCAACGCAGAGTCGGCGTTCTTCGCCATGAATACCTTTTCGATGCCCATGGTTATCGGGCCATATGTCTGGATGATTTCACGCACGCCGCGATAGACAATCTGCAGACGCTCATGCAATTCGCCAGCACCTGTGCGAATACAGCCCGAGGCCACATAAATGCAGCCACCGCGCCCGGTATCGCGAACAATCCCGTAACCGGTGATACGCGAACCGGGGTCGATACCAAGAATTAAAGTCATAACGCCTGCAGATTTGGTAAAAGCACGATTTTCAAATCAACCCATAACAAATGTGGGAGCGAGCCTGCTCGCGAAAGCGGTTTCATCATCAGCAACGATGTTGCCTGAAAATCCGCCTTCGCGAGCAAGCCCGCCCCCACATTCAAGCCTAGTCGCTCTCAACCGAGCTGAGCGGCCACGTCTTCCGGAATGTCCGCGTTGGAGTAGACGTTCTGCACGTCATCCAGGTCCTCGAGCATGTCGATCAGCTTGAGCACCTTCTCCGCGCCATCCAGATCCAGCTCGGCGCTGGTGGTCGGCTGCATGACGATTTCTGCGTCATCACCCTTGAAGCCAGCCGCTTCCAGCGCGTTGCGCACGGCATAGAAGCTGGTGAACGAGGTGAACACGTCAATCGAGCCATCTTCATGGCTGACCACGTCGTCGGCATCGGCTTCCAGCGCCGCCTCGGTCAGGGCATCTTCGTCGACGCCCGGGGCGAAGCTGATCTGGCCCTTGCGTTCGAACAGATAGGCCACCGAACCGTCAGTGCCGAGGTTGCCGCCACACTTGCTGAATGCATGACGTACGGCTGCAGCGGTACGGTTGCGGTTGTCGGTCATGCACTCGACCATCACCGCCACGCCGCCCGGGCCGTAACCTTCATAAGTCAGCTCTTCAACGTTGTCCGCTTCGGTCGCACCGGCGCCACGCGCCACGGCACGGTCGATGATGTCACGGCTCATGTTCGCGCTCAGCGCTTTATCCAGCGCCAGGCGCAGACGCGGGTTGGAACCCGGGTCGCCGCCGCCCTGACGGGCCGCAACGGTCAGTTCACGGATCCACTTGGTGAAGATCTTGCCTCTCTTGGCATCCTGACGTTCTTTGCGGTGCTTGATGTTCGCCCACTTGGAATGACCTGCCATAACTCGCTCCGAATTCTCTTTGAAACGTTGCCCGCCCTGCTCATGCAGCGGCCAGCAAACAAAAAAATCTCGACCTGCTCTCTATAGAAAGAAAAAAGGCGCATCCGAAGATGCGCCTTCAGGCCCGTCTTACTCAGCCTTTGGCGTTTCGCGCAAACGAATGTGCAGCTCGCGCAATGCCTTGGCATCCACCACACCCGGTGCTTGCGTCATCACGTCCGCAGCGCTCTGGGTTTTCGGGAAGGCGATCACTTCACGGATCGACTGGGCGCCGGTCATCAGCATCACCAGACGGTCCAGACCGAAGGCCAGACCACCGTGCGGCGGCGCACCGTATTTCAGGGCGTCGAGCAGGAAGCCGAACTTCTCTTCCTGTTCCGCTTCGTTGATACCCAACAGGCGGAATACCGCTTGCTGCATTTCCTTGCGGTGGATACGGATCGAACCGCCACCCAGCTCGGTGCCGTTCAGCACCATGTCGTAGGCACGGGACAGAGCGCCGGCCGGGTTGGCTTCCAGTTCTTCCGGGGAGCACTTCGGCGCGGTGAACGGGTGGTGCAGCGCGGAGAAGCTGCCGTCGTCGTTTTCTTCGAACATAGGGAAGTCGACAACCCACATCGGTGCCCACTTGCAGGTCAGCAGGTTGAGGTCGTGACCGAGCTTGATGCGCAGTGCGCCCAAGGCTTCGCTGACAATCTTGGCCTTGTCGGCGCCGAAGAACACGATGTCGCCGTCAACTGCGCCAACGCGATCGAGGATGGCGTTGAGGTTTTCCAGCGGGATGTTTTTCACGATCGGCGATTGCAGACCGTCAACACCGGCAGCGCGCTCGTTGACCTTGATGTACGCCAGGCCTTTGGCACCGTAGATGCCGACGAACTTGGTGTAATCGTCGATCTGCTTGCGTGGCATGCTTGCGCCGCCTGGTACGCGCAGAGCTGCGATACGGCATTTCGGATCGTTGGCCGGGCCGCTGAACACTTTGAAATCAACTTCTTTCAACTGATCGGCGACGTCGACCAGTTCCAGCGGAATACGCAGGTCTGGCTTGTCGGAACCGTAGCGGCGCATGGCTTCTTCGAAGGTCATGTGCGGGAATTCGCCGAACTCCAGATCCAGCACTTCCTTGAACAGGTTGCGGATCATTTGCTCAGTCAGGCCCATGATCTCTTTTTCATCGAGGAAACTGGTCTCGATGTCGATCTGGGTGAATTCAGGCTGACGGTCAGCGCGCAGGTCTTCGTCGCGGAAGCACTTGGCGATCTGATAGTAACGGTCGAAGCCAGCGACCATCAGCAGTTGCTTGAACAACTGCGGCGATTGCGGCAGGGCAAAGAACGAACCGGCGTGGGTACGGCTCGGCACCAGATAGTCACGTGCACCTTCAGGGGTGGCACGGGTCAGGATCGGTGTTTCAACGTCGAGGAAGCCGTTTTCGTCGAGGAAGCGACGAATGCTGGTGGTCATGCGCGAACGCAGACGCAGCTTCTCGGCCATTTCCGGACGACGCAGGTCGAGGAAGCGATAGCGCAGGCGGGTTTCTTCGCCAACGTCGGAGAACTCGTTCAGCGGGAACGGCGGGGGTTCCGACTCGTTCAGCACTTCCAGCTCGTAGCCCAGCACTTCGATCATGCCCGACGCCATGTTGGCGTTGGTGGCACCGGCCGGACGCAGACGCACCTTACCGGTGATCTTCACCACGTACTCGCTGCGCACGCGATCAGCGGCGGCGAAGCTCTCGGCGCGATCCGGGTCGAACACCACCTGGGCCAGACCATCACGATCACGGATATCGAGGAAAATCACCCCGCCGTGGTCGCGACGACGGTGAACCCATCCGCAAAGGGTAATTTCCTGGCCTTCCAGGCTTTCGTTCAGTTGGCCGCAATAATGGCTGCGCATCATGGTAGTGGTTTCGCTTCTCGTAATTCGAAATTCGGTGGAGATCCCGTCGCTATCAAGCATTGCGGAATCTCACGCGTGTCGTTCGACCTGGGCCTGAACCCTAGTCAGATTTGTCGCCACCGGCCAGATTCTTCTTGGCTCCGGTCTTGAAATCGGTTTCGTACCAACCGCTGCCGCTGAGGCGAAAACCCGGCATGGACAGCTGTTTCTTGAGCTCTGGCGCCTGACAGGCAGGGCAGTCGACCAGCGGTGCCTCGCTGATCTTTTGAATGGCTTCCAACTGATGACCACAGGAAGCACATTGGTAATCGTACATCGGCATGGGGGTGTCTCGGCGATCAGATTGCCACCGCGCGCAGGGCTTTGCGGCGAAAGAGCGGGATTATATCCATTAAATGCGGGCTGTGCAGCCGTAAGACTGCACAGCCCGCCACGTCATTTCAAGTATTGCCCGTTCAGGGCATCACGGCCGACGGGGTAGCGCGCAGGCCATTCATCACGCACACCACCCGCACCAGACCGCTGAAGTTTTTCCCCCCGCCATGACGCAAGTGCACTTGGCGGTCCACATGGGACAGCAGCGTACTGACCGAACAGCCGTTGTCTTCGGCCATCGCGCCAAGAATGTTCCAGTAAACCTGCTCGAGCCTCAGGCAGGTCGCGAAACCATTCAAACGCACCGACCTGGACAGCGGCCGGATCAGCTCGAAGTCGAAATCACTGACAAACGGATCGACCTTCATCTCCTGTTGCGAACCGATATGTTCGCTTCGCCTGTCTCCACCTACCATATCGCTGACACTCCTTTGTCATCGCTGCTTTTATAAAGACAATTTCCTGTGCCCTCATAAAAACGCAGACGCAAAGTTAGCGCCAGATGACTAGTTGCCCATCTGCGTAGGATAAGCCGACATAATCAGTAAGATTTGAAACAGTACGCGGACATCCACCACCCCGGGACGTCCGCGCACCTGGTGATCAGGTCTCCAGCAACGCGCGCAGCATCCAGGCAGTCTTCTCGTGCACCTGCATGCGCTGGGTCAGCAGGTCGGCCGTCGGTTCATCACTGACCTTGTCCAGCAACGGGAAGATGCCGCGAGCGGTGCGCGTCACCGCTTCCTGCCCCTCGACCAACTGCTTGATCATGTTCTCGGCACTGGGCACCCCCTCTTCTTCCTTGATGGAAGAAAGACGCGCGTAGGTGGCGTAGGCTCCCGGCGCCGGAAAGCCCAGGGCGCGAATGCGCTCCGCGATCAGGTCCACGGCCAGGGCCAGCTCGTTGTACTGCTCTTCGAACATCAGATGCAGGGTCCTGAACATGGGACCTGTGACGTTCCAGTGGAAGTTATGGGTTTTCAGATACAGCACGTAGGTGTCCGACAGCAGCCGCGACAGCCCCTCGACGATGGACTTGCGGTCTTCTTCACTGATACCGATATCGATTGCCATGTTTACCCCCTAAGGCGATTGGACTCATCCAGCAGGTGCAGACCCACTCTAGCAAGGCAACCGCCACCTCGCAGCCGGCAATCGGCGCGCGCGGTGCGACAAATCGACCGGGCAGGTGCCGCTGGCCGGGGTGATTTGAGTAGCCGCAGGCTTTGCTGTTAAATAGGCAGTGTGTCGCTACGCCCCATTTTTCGGGGGTGTGGCGCATAGGCTGATGCCGGGCACGTGTCCAACGCCTCTTTATTGTTCCGAAGCGAACCGTGCGCCTTCAGCTCTTCCTTGTGAGCCGTCATAACGTGAGCCAATCAAAATGTTGAAAATCGTCCACCTGCTAATGGGCGCAGCGGCCTTGCTGCTGTCGTTCATACCTAGCTTGAAATCCGAAGCCGTTCCTTACCTGCAACAACCCGATGCACTTTACCTGGCCTTTTTCGGCCTGCTGAACCTGGTCATCGCTCCAGTGATCCCTTACTGGAACAAAGGCCCGCGCCAGCATCTGCAAAACCTGGTCAGCGCTCTTCTCGTGCTGACTGTCGTCCTGCAAACCCTGACCCTGATCGCTCCGATGCCAGTCATCGCCGGTCAACCGGCCGTGTTGTTCAGCCTGGTGATTGCCCTGGTTGCCGTGGTCCTGCACCTGGCCGTCAGCTTTTACAAGTCTTCGCCGGCGGCTGCACCTGCCAGCTATGACATGAGCAACCGCGATACCGGGACCGTCAAGTGGTTCAACACCTCTAAAGGCTTCGGCTTTATTTCCCGGGATTCCGGTGATGATATTTTCGTGCACTTTCGTGCAATCCGTGGCGAAGGCCACCGCGTTCTGGTCGAAGGCCAGCGCGTGGAGTTCTCGGTAATGAACCGTGATAAAGGCCTGCAAGCCGAGGACGTGATCGCCGCCCTGCCGCGTCGCTGATCCCTGGCAATAAAAAACCGCGAACAGCCAGGCTGTTCGCGGTTTTTTTATGCCCGCCCAAAGGGGCTGACATCAATAGTGTGGCGGCGGCGCCTCTTCTTCAAATGAGTCGAACTGCCCGACCATTTCTTCCTGACGCTTGAGCAGTGCCGCCATTTGCAGCTGCAGACGCTCGATCACACGCTGCTGCGCCACCAGCTCGTCGTTCAACGCCTGAATGGTGTCATCCTGGAAAGCCAGACGGCTTTCCAGATCGGTAACGCGCGCTTCAAGGCTCATGATTCAACCCTCCAGAAACGTGAAATGTTCGGTCAGCACCAGACGCAGCCGCTCACGAATGGCTGCTACCTGCTCTGCGCTGTAGGGTTTGGCCGGGTGCTTGCCCCAGACCGGTGCCGGCCATGCCGCATCATCGCGTTTACGCACAATCACATGCATGTGCAGTTGGCTGACGACGTTGCCCAGGGTCGCGACGTTCAGCTTGTCGGCGTCGAACAAGTCCTTGAGCAGCTCGGCCAGCGCGGTGGTTTCCTGCCACAACTGCTGCTGGTCAGCGACATCCAACTGAAACAACTCACTGATATCGTCGCGGCGTGGCACCAGGATGAACCACGGGTAATTGGCATCGTTGGACAGCAGCAGCCGACACAACGGGAAGTCGCCGATGGTCAGGGTGTCCTGTTGAAGTCGTGAATCTAAAGCAAACACTGCGTGCACTCCCGGCTGATCTACATCATTCAGCTTAGCGGCCATCCCGACGGGCAACGCACCAAGCGACAGGCAGGCAGCATACCTGCGAATGCGCCCGGCTTCACGATGACAGTGCCGCCCATACCCGCACAGCCCCGACAAGAGACACTTACAGAGACCGCGCACCATCACAGAGCCAGGACTGCCGTCGAACACCCAAAATGCCCGAAAACACCTGCTGTACCGGACTACACACTCACGCTGAACTGTATGAATCCTGTACAGCGTGTAATTTTTTTGCACCAAAACCGCACAGCGCGTCTACGCTCAGTGCGTCGGGCATCCGCCAAATACTCACTGACGGGGTGAACCGGTAACGTTTTTGGCTGTCACGCCCCAACACAAACGTGACAACACCATGCAAGGGAGTGCGTCAACCCCCTGATACAAAAGGGCTTGAACCCCTGTTTTCACGAGGTTTTCACGAGCACAGGCAGGTGTTCAGAAAAATAAACGTGGCAACCCTGCACTTTGTGCACGCTTGTTGCATCCAGACACATATGGTCTATAAGCGCACCACGAGAAGTGGGGCACGAGGCCAACAAAAACGGTGGCAGGGTTGCCCCAATGGAGATTCAAGTGTTTTGCCAGGGACTCTTTTTTACCGATGCAAAAAGGCCCAGAAACAGCGATAAAGTTGTCAGCCCGGCTGCATGGGTACTGTGAATTTGCGACATCAACCCAACTGTTTGCGACGTCGTCGTAAAGAACACGAAAGGTTGTATGTGCAAGTGTCGCCAACATTGTCGGCGTGATATAAGTTTGCGCCGACACAAAAAGAAAGAGCCGCCCAGATAATAAAACAGGTGGGACGGCAGTACTCTTCTAAAACCAAAGGAGCAAATCACGATGCGCGTGATGAAGTGGAGCACAATCGCACTGGCCGTTGCAGCAGCAGCCAGCACTCAGTTGGCTACGGCCGCCCCGTTTGTTAGTGACCAGGCAGAAGCCAAAGGCTTTGTTGAAGACGCCAAACTGACCGAAACGTTGAAGAACTACTACTTCAACCGCGACCGGAAAGGCGGTTCCAACGATCAAATAGACTGGACACAGGGTTTCCTGGGCAACTTCAGCTCTGGCTACACCCAAGGTACTGTCGGTGTTGGTGTTGATGCATTCGGTTACCTGGGCATCAAACTGGATGGCGGCGACGGCACCGCCGGTTCGGGCAACACCAGCGTCGACTCCCAGGGCCGCGTCCAGAACAACATGGGCAAAGCCGGTGCAGCGATCAAGGCGCGCATCTCCAAAACCGAGCTGAAATTCGGTGAGTTCCAGCCAAGCACCTCTCCAGTATTCGCTGTCGGCGGCTCGCGTCTGATTCCTCAGACCGCTACCGGCTTCCAACTGCAGAGCAGCGAAGTCCAGAACCTGGACCTGGAAGCAGGTCACTTCTACTCGGCCTCCAGCCAGGACGAGATGAACAGCGACGGTGAACTGCACTCGCAGTACTCGAGCACCTCCAGTAACCCTGTCACTGGCAAGACCATGGACTTCGCCGGCGGCAAGTACGGCATCACCGACAACCTGAGCGTTTCGCTCTACGGTTCGAAGTTCAAGGACATCTGGAACCAGTACTACTCCAACGTGAACCTCACCACTCCGATCAGTGGTGATACTTCGCTCAATACCGACTTCAACATCTACCGCACCACCGACACTGGCCAATCGAAAGCCGGCGACATCAGCAACACCACGTTCTCCCTGGCGACTGCGCTTTCGTTCCTGAAAGCACACACCGTTACTCTGGCCTTCCAGAAGGTCAACGGTGATACGCCATTCGACTACGTCGGTGTGGGTGACAACAACCGTGGCGGCGACTCGATCTTCCTTGCCAACTCCATCCAGTACTCCGACTTCAACGGTCCGAACGAAAAATCTGCGCAGATTCGTTATGACCTGAAAATGGCCGAGTACGGCGTACCGGGTCTGAGCTTCATGGCTCGCTATGTTAAAGGCTGGGACATCGACGGCACCAAAATGGACGCCAACAGCCCATACCGTTCGTACGGTTACGGTGAAGATGGCAAACATCACGAAACCAACCTTGAAGCCAAGTACGTAGTTCAGACCGGCCCGGCCAAAGATCTGTCCTTCCGTATCCGTCAGGCATGGCACCGTGGCAACACCGACCAGGCTGAAGGCAATATCAACGAGTTCCGTCTGATCACCGAGTACCCACTGAACATCTTGTAATCGTCAGTGGTTAGTTTGGTTGAATGAAAAAGGCCCATCTTCGGATGGGCCTTTTTTATTGCCTGTCACTTGTAATAAATGCCTGACCAACTAGTCAGGCATTTAATTAGCAACCTATCATTGTGTTGCCGACTCCTGAACCACACGAATCACACGCTGTGGAAACGGGATATCAATACCGGCAGTCTTTAAACGATCACGCGACTGTTCGTTAAACATGAACATCACATCCCAGTAGTCCGCGGTTTTAACCCAGACACGCAGGGAAACAGTGATCGAACTGTCACCGAGAGTCGAAATCACCGCCTGTGGTGCAGGGTCCTGCATGACACGGTCATCCTTGGCCAGATCCAGCAACACCTGACGGGCCTTTTGCAGATCGGCCTCGTAATCGACACCCACATCGAAAACCACCTTGCGGGTTGGCTGACGATTGGTGTTGGTGATGATGCCGTTGGACAGGTTACCGTTCGGTACGATGATGGTTTTGTTGTCGCCAGTACGCAGCACAGTGTGGAAAATCTGGATGCTGTCGACAGTACCCGCCACGCCTTGCGCTTCGATCCAGTCACCGATACGGAACGGACGGAACAGCAGAATCAGCACGCCACCGGCGAAGTTCGCCAGGCTGCCTTGCAACGCCAGACCGATAGCCAGGCCGGCCGCACCGATCGCGGCAACGAACGAGGTGGTTTCGACACCGATCATCGAGGCCACACTGACGATCAGCAACACCTTGAGAATGATGTTCGCCAGGCTGCTGATGAAGCCTTGCAGCGCCAGATCGGCGTTGCGCAGAGCCAGCAGGCCGCCGAGCTTTTGCGTGACCTTGTTGATCAGCCACCAGCCGATCGCCAGTGTAATCACTGCCAGCAGCACGCGGCTGCCGTACTCCATGATCATCGGAATCCACGCCTGGGATGCCTTGACCAGGTTGTCTACTTCAGCGTTCAAATCCATCTTCCATCTCCTGATTTCCGGCTACCCGGGCTGTTCACAAATTAAAAGTGGGTCATCTGACCGAACTTAGTCGCGGAAGTTGTTGAATTGCAGTGGCATGCCGAACTCTTTGGCACGCAGTGCAGCAATGGCTTCCTGCAGGTCATCGCGCTTCTTGCCGGTCACACGTACCTGCTCGCCCTGAATGGCGGCCTGCACCTTGAGCTTGGCGTCCTTGATGTGAGCGACGATTTTCTTCGCCAGCTCCTTGTCGATGCCTTCCTTGAGGATCGCGTCCTGTTTCATCAGCTTGCCCGAGGCGTAAGCGTCTTTTACTTCAAGGCACTGCACATCGATCTTGCGCTTGGTCAGGGCCAGCTTCAGGATCTCGATCATCGCTTCCAGCTGGAACCCGGCTTCAGCGGTCAGGTTGACGGTCAGGTCCTTTTCCTTGAACTCGAAGCTGCCTTTGCCTTTCAGGTCATAACGACGATCGAGTTCCTTCACGGCGTTCTCGACCGCGTTGGTGAGTTCGTGTTTGTCCAGTTCGGATACCACGTCGAACGACGGCATGTAATCTCTCCAATAAAAAAGGCGCGCTCGATCAGGATGGAGCGCGCTTGGCTTGCGGTTAAAATCCGGCTCATTATAACGGGTCTTTTCCCACCGATACGGCGAGCCTTGCATGCCAGTACCTTACCGAGTGAAAAACTGATGTCCACCCCATGGCACGTTCTCGGCGCCGGCAGTCTCGGCACCCTGTGGGCCACGCGTCTGGCCCGGGCCGGGCTGTCGGTGCGGCTGATCGTGCGTGATGCCGAGCGCTTGCGCGGCTATCAGGCGGCCGGTGGCCTGACGCTCGTCGAACACGGCGCAGCCAACACCTACGCCGTCCCCGCGCAAACGGCGGACGATGCAGAACCGATCCGCCGACTGCTGGTCGCCTGCAAAGCCTATGACGCCGAAAGCGCCGTCGCCCGCCTCGCCCCGCGCCTGACAGCGGATGCCGAGCTGATCCTGCTGCAGAACGGCCTCGGCAGTCAGGACGCCGTCGCGGCGCTCGTTCCGCTGGCGCGCTGCATCAGCGCCTCCAGCACCGAAGGCGCCTTCCGCGACGGCGACTGGCGCGTGGTGTTTGCCGGCCATGGTTTTACCTGGCTGGGCGATGCCGGACACCCGGTGGCGCCAATCTGGCTGGATGATCTGCAAGCAGCGAAAATCCCCCACGAATGGAGCACCGACATCCTCACCCGGCTGTGGCGAAAACTGGCGCTCAATTGCGCGATCAATCCGCTGACCGTGCTCCACGATTGCCGTAACGGCGGGCTTGAGCAGCATCAATGCGAAGTCGCCACACTGTGCAGTGAACTGGCCGAGCTGCTGGAACGTTGCGGCCAACCGGCAGCCGCCGTCAATCTGCAACAGGAAGTCGAGCGGGTGATCCACGCCACGGCGGCCAATTACTCCTCGATGTACCAAGACGTAGCGAACCAGCGCCGCACCGAAATCAGCTACTTGCTGGGCCACGCCTGCAAAGCCGCCACGCGCCATCAACTGAACCTGCCACACCTCAAGCAATTGCAGCAGCGTCTGGTCGGCCATCTGCACACCCTTGGATTGCCCAGCGACTGAGCAGCGGCTACGCTGCCCACTTGTTCCTTTGCTGCGATAAACCTGATGCCATTGCGCCAGCGCCTTGAAAACCTGCCGGTCGGCCAAAAACTGCTGGCCGCCCTGCTGGTGTTGTTGACCACCGTTCTGCTGGTCGCCAACCTGACCTTTATCAGCGCCGCCTATTACATCTCCCAGGAAAGCATGGCGCCGCAGGCCCTGCAGACCATCGGCCGGCTGATATCCAACCCCAGCCTGGTTGCACAGGCCCTGGAGTCACCGCAAAGCGCCGAACGCCTGCTCAAGGAACTCGACAGCTACTCGCCGCTGCGCGCGGCGGCGCTGTACGACGGCAAGGGTGACCGGATCGCCCAGGTGCAGCGTGGCGACAAGCTCAATCTGCCGGAGCGCTATCGGCACGTCGAAGCCTGGCAGCTCACCGAGTTTCGCAGCAATCAACTGATCACCCTGCCCCGTCCGGGGACTGAGCCTGGGCATCTGCTGCTGGTCGCCAGCAGTGAACTGCCAATGGCGTTCTACACCGGCACGCTGACCGCCAGCCTCGGCATCCTGATTTTCAGTGTGCTGCTGTGGCTGGTGATTGCCCGACAGATCAAACGCCTGATCACCCGCCCGATCCATGAACTGGAAGAACTCTCGCGTCAGGTCACTCGCGAAGAGAATTACGCCCTGCGCGCCTCGCGCGGCAACCACGATGAAATCGGCAGCCTCGCCGAAGCGTTCAACACCATGCTGTCGCGCATCGAAGCCCGCGAACAGCAACTCAAACGCGCCCGTGACGACTCGCAAGCCGCCTACGATCAGGCTCAGGGTCTGGCCGAAGAAACCCGCCACACCAACCGCAAGCTGGAACTGGAAGTCCAGGTGCGCAGCAAGATCGAGAAGAAGCTCACCGGGTTTCAGAACTACCTCAACAGCATCATCGACTCCATGCCCTCGGCGTTGATCGCCCTCGACGAACAACTCTACGTGACCCAGTGGAACCAGGAAGCCAGCGCTCTCTCCGGCACGCGCCTGGATGAAGCGCTGAACCAGCCGATCTTCCTCGCCTTCGAGCCGCTCAAGCCGTTCCTGCCGCAACTCAAGCAGACCGTGGAAGAACACACGGTGGCGAAAATCGAGCGGGTGACCTGGTTCAAGGATGACGAACCCAAGCATTACGCCCTGACCTTTTATCCGCTGATGGGCGGCGCCGGGCGTGGTGTGGTAATCCGCATCGACGACATCACCCAGCGCTTGTCACTGGAAGAAATGATGGTGCAATCGGAAAAGATGCTCTCGGTGGGCGGCCTTGCCGCCGGCATGGCCCATGAGATCAACAACCCGCTGGGTGCGATCCTGCACAACGTGCAGAACATTCGCCGACGGCTGTCGCCGGACCTGCCGAAAAACCTCGAAACCGCCGAACAACTCGGCATCGAGCTGGACACGGTCAACCTGTACCTGCAAAACCGCGAAGTGCCGAAACTGCTCGACGGCATTCAGCAGGCCGGGGCCCGGGCGGCAAAAATCGTCACCCACATGCTCAGCTTCAGCCGGCGCAGCACCCGGCAAATGGCACCGTGCGATCTGCCGGCGCTGATTGATCAGGCAGTGGAAATTGCCGGCAACGACTTCGATCTGGCGATCGGTTTCGACTTCAAGGGCCAGGCGATCATCCGTCAGTTCGACCCGGCGCTTGGCCCGGTGCCGGGCACCGCCAACGAACTGGAGCAAGTGTTGCTCAATCTGCTGAAAAACGCTGCGCAAGCCATTCACCAGCGCGCAGACGACAGCGAGCCGGGGCGAATCATTCTGCGCACCAAGCTGAACCCGCCATGGGCCGAGATTCAGGTCGAGGACAACGGCATCGGTATGAGCGAAAACGTGCGCAAACGCACCTTCGAACCGTTCTTCACCACCAAGGAAATCGGTCAGGGCACAGGGCTGGGGCTGTCGGTGTCGTACTTCATCATCACCAACAACCACAAAGGGCAGATGGAAGTGCAATCCGCGCCGGGCCAGGGCACCTGCTTCACCTTGCGCCTGCCACTGACCCAACCGGCGGCCATCGCCGCCGAAACCAATCAACTACCGAGGTAACCCATGGGCTTTCGCTTGTCGAAGATTTACACCCGCACTGGCGACAAAGGCGAAACCGGCCTGGGCGATGGCCGTCGCGTGCCCAAGGACCACCCGCGAATCGAAGCCATTGGCGAAGTCGATACGCTGAACAGTCAGATCGGTGTGCTGCTGGCCGGTTTACTCGCCGAGCGTGAGGCATTTGCGGGGTTGAATGAGCTGATCGAAGTGCTCGCCCCCTGCCAGCATCGCCTGTTCGACCTGGGCGGTGAACTGGCCATGCCGGAATATCAGGCGCTGAACACGGCGGAAATCGAACGCCTGGAAGCAGCGATCGATGTGTGGAACGAGGAATTGGGATCGTTGGAGAATTTCATTCTGCCCGGCGGCTCGATGCTGATCGCCCAGGCCCATGTGTGTCGCAGCCTGGCGCGCAGTGCCGAACGGCGTTGTCAGCATTTGAACGCGATAGAGCCGTTGGCCGGGGTTGGCCTGGCGTATATCAATCGGTTGTCGGATTTGCTGTTTGTGGCGGCGCGGTTGATTGCGCGGCGCCAGGGGATTGCGGAGATTTTGTGGCAGCCGGCGGCCAAACCTTTAGATAAGTAGCGCCTGACAGGACGCCTTCGCGAGCAAGCCCGCTCCCACAGTTGATTGCATTCCAACTGAAGGAACCCGATCAACTGTGGGAGCGAGCTTGCTCGCGAAGAGGCCATCAGCCTCAATACACAATCAAGCTTCTGGCCAGAACGCCCGAATCCCCGCCACACCCTGAGCCCCAACACTCCACGCCTTCTCGCGCTCCGCCGGCCCTACCCCGCCAAGCAGAAACACCGGCTTGCTGAAGCCCTCGATCAACACCTGAGCCTGCTCCCAGCCCAACGGCTGCGCATCCGGATGGGTCAAGGTCGGCTGCACCGGCGACAGGGTGACGAAATCCACGCCCATCTGCTCAGCCAGCGCCAGTTCTTCGGCGTTATGGCACGAAGCCGCGAGCCAGCGCTCCGCCGGCAACGGTCGCCCTGCTTCGGCGTATTTACGCAGTTGCGCGGCGGTGATGTGCCAACCGGCAGACGGGAAATCGCCGAGCCATTCGAACGGTCCCTTGATCATCAACTGCGCCTTGCCGGCGCACAGACCGGCCGCATCCACCGCCAGATCGCGGTATTTGGGGTCATAGCCGTTCGGCGCACGCAGCTGGATCAGTTTGATCCCGCCGGCGATCGCCTTCTGGATGCCACGCAGCAGGGCCGGTGCCTCCAGATCTTCCGGGGTGATCAGGTATTCGCCGGGCAAGCGCGCCGCCGCAACGATCGGCTGGTTGGCGGCCGGGAACTCATAGTTCGCCAACTCCTTCGCGGTCACCCAGGCCAGTGGCTGACCTTCGGCACCGTGCGGCTCACCGCTGAAGCTCGAGACTTCCCAGACATCCAGCAACACCTGCTTGTCCGGGTAGTCATGGCGAACCTTGATCAGCGGACGAGCAGCACCGACGACGATGCCCAACTCTTCCTGAAGCTCGCGAGCCAGCGCGCACTCGACGGATTCGTCAGCCTCGACCTTGCCGCCGGGAAATTCCCACAGACCACCCTGATGCTGAGTGTCGGCACGGCGGGCAATCAGGATCTTGCCACTGTCGTCACGAATGACGGCGGCGGCGACGTGTACGCGTTTCACGGGTTCAACTCCTCCAGTCCAGCCTTTTGCCACGCCTTGAAGGCGGGCCATTGGTAGACGGTTTCAACATAAGCTTGATCGATGGCTGGCAGCTGCACCTGATACGTACGCAGACGCACGGCAATCGGTGCGAAGAACGCATCGGCCAGGCTCACGCGGCCAAACAGATAGGGCCCCGGCTCAGTGGCAGCGGCACGGCATTCAGCCCACAGCGCGAGCATGCGCTCGATATCGACCTTGACCTCCGGCGGCACCGGGTTGAGCGGTGCGTCGTGGCTCAGGTTGAACGACATATGATTGCGCATGGCGAAAAAGCCACTGTGCATTTGCGCGCAGGCGGATCGGGCCTGGGCACGGGCGAAAAGGTCGGTCGGCCAGAGTTGTTCGGACGGGAACTGCTCAGCCAGGTATTCGGCAATCGCCAGAGAGTCGGCAATCGTGCCACGAGAGGTTTGCAGCAGCGGCACCTTGGCGGTCGGCGAATGCTTGAGCAACCGCTCACGAGTGTCGGGCTTGCCGAGCTTGATCAGTTCTTCGGTATAGGGTGCGCCGGTCAGCTCAACGGCCAGTGCGGCACGCAGAGACCAGGAGGAAAGCAGTTTGTCGCCGATGATCAGGTGCAGGGACATGGTGTGGCGCCTTTTCGTCAGGAGGATCAGGCTGGAGTTCTTGGTGCCTGATTAGTCGCCATCGCGAGCAGGCTCACTCCTACAGGAGATCTGTGTCGTTCACAAAACCACTATAGGAGTGAGCCTGCTCGCGATGGCGGCGACTCGGTCTCAGATTAGATCAGGTACGGTACTCGGCATTGATCTTCACGTATTCATGCGACAGGTCGGTGGTCCAGATGGTTTCGCTGCAATCGCCACGGCCCAGTTCGATGCGGATGGTGATCTCTTCCTGCTGCATCACTGCCGAGCCCTGCGCTTCAGTGTAGGTCTCCGCACGGGCGCCACGGCTGGCAATGCACACATCGCCAAGGAACACGTCGATCTTGCTCACGTCCAGTTCCGGCACGCCGGCACGACCAACGGCAGCCAGAATGCGGCCCCAGTTCGGGTCGGAAGCGAACAGCGCGGTCTTGATCAGCGGCGAATGCGCCACGGTGTAGCCGACGTCCAGACACTCCTGATGGTTGCCGCCACCGTTGACTTCAACGGTGACGAACTTGGTTGCACCTTCGCCGTCACGCACGATGGCCTGGGCCACGTCCATGCACACCTCGAACACTGCTTGTTTGAGCTTGGCGAACAGCTCGCCTTCGGCACGGGTGATCTCAGGCAATGCTGCCTTGCCGGTGGCAATCAGCATGCAGCAGTCGTTGGTCGAGGTGTCGCCATCGATGGTGATGCGGTTGAACGACTTGTTGGCGCCGTCGAGCATCAGGTTATGCAGCACGTCACGGGAGACTTTGGCGTCGGTGGCGATGTAGCCGAGCATGGTCGCCATATTCGGACGGATCATCCCCGCACCTTTGCTGATGCCAGTGACGGTGATGGTCACGCCGTCATGCTGGAACTGGCGACTGGCACCCTTGGGCAAGGTGTCGGTGGTCATGATGCCGGTGGCGGCCGCTTCCCAGTTGTTTTCCGACAGGTCGTCCAGCGCGGCTTGCAATGCGCCTTCAATCTTCTCGACCGGCAGAGGCTCCCCGATCACACCAGTGGAGTACGGCAGGATCTGGCTGGCATCAACACCGGTCAGCTCAGCCAGTTTCGCAGTAGTGCGTTCGGCAGCAGCCAGACCCGGTTCGCCGGTGCCGGCATTGGCGTTACCGGTGTTGGTCAGCAGGTATCGCACGGCGTTCTGCACGCGCTTCTTGGCCAGAATCACTGGCGCTGCACAAAAAGCGTTCAACGTGAACACGCCAGCCACGGTCGAACCTTCGGCGCAGCGCATCACTACCACATCCTTGCGCCCGGGGCGCTTGATGCCGGCCGAGGCGATACCGAGTTCAAAACCGGCAACCGGGTGCAACGTTGGCAAAGGACCAAGACCAACAGCCATGAATGCGCTCCTTACTCAATGATGTCAGCACCGCTCACAGTAATGGCGGTGGTTTAAATGGCAAAACGCCGCGACGGCAGGAGCCGGTCGCGGCGCGGGTATTTCAGCGATTGAAACGGGGGTTACTGGATCTGCCCGTGGCAATGCTTGAATTTCTTGCCCGAACCGCAGTAGCACAGTTCGTTGCGGCCCAGCTTCTGCTCGTTGCGAACCGGCGCGGTGGCGAGGGCCACATCGACCTCTTCACCCAGCACTTCCGGCTGGTCCAGACCAGGGGCCTCGGCGTGTTCGAACTGCATGCGGGCGGCCAGTGCTTCGGCTTCCTCACGCAGGCGTTGCTCTTCGGCTTCCGGATCTTCGCGACGTACCTGAACGTGCGACAGCACACGGATCGAGTCGCGTTTGATCGAATCCAGCAGCTCGGAGAACAGCGTGAACGACTCGCGCTTGTATTCCTGCTTCGGGTTCTTCTGGGCATAGCCACGCAGGTGGATGCCGTGACGCAGATGGTCCATGGTCGACAGGTGGTCTTTCCACAGGTCGTCCAGTACGCGCAGTACGATTTGCTTCTCGAAGGAGCGCAGTGCCTCGGCACCGGCCTGGTCTTCTTTCTCGTTGTACGCGGCCATCAGCTCGACCATCAGTTTTTCGCGCAGGGTCTCTTCGTACAGGTGATCGTCTTCGTCGAGCCATTGCTGGATCGGCAGTTTCACCCCGAAATCGCTGGCAATCGACGCTTCCAGACCGGCCACGTCCCACTGCTCTGGCAGCGATTGCGGTGGAATGTGGGCGCTGACGGTGGCGTTGAGTACGTCCTGACGGAAGTCGGCGATGGTTTCACCGATGTTGTCGGCGGCCAGCAACGTGTTACGCATGTGATAGATCACTTTACGCTGTTCGTTGTTGACGTCATCGAACTCGAGCAGTTGCTTGCGGATGTCGAAGTTACGGCCCTCAACCTTGCGCTGCGCCTTCTCGATCGCGTTGGTCACCATGCGGTGCTCGATCGCTTCGCCCGGCTGCATGCCCAGGGCTTTCATGAAGTTCTTCACCCGGTCTGAGGCGAAGATGCGCATCAGGCTGTCTTCCAGCGACAGGTAGAAGCGGCTCGAACCGGCGTCACCCTGACGGCCGGCACGGCCACGCAGCTGGTTGTCGATACGACGCGATTCGTGACGCTCGGAGGCAATTACCTGCAGACCGCCGGATTCCAGCACTTGCTGGTGACGCTTCTGCCAGTCGGCCTTGATCTGGGCAATCTGCTCAGGGGTCGGGTTTTCCAGCGACGCAACTTCAACTTCCCAGTTACCGCCCAACAGGATGTCGGTACCACGACCGGCCATGTTGGTAGCAATGGTCAGCGCGCCCGGACGACCGGCCTGCGCAATGATTTCAGCTTCTTTTTCGTGGAATTTGGCGTTCAGAACCTTGTGTTCGATGCCTTCCTTAACGAGCAATGCGGACATGTGCTCGGAAGTTTCGATGGTGGCAGTACCCACCAGCACCGGACGACCGGCTGCCATGCTTTCCTTGATGTCCGCAACGATGGCCGCGTACTTCTCTTCGGCGGTCAGGAACACCAGGTCGTTGAAGTCTTTACGCGCCAACGGTTTGTTCGGCGGAATGACCATCACTTCCAGACCATAGATCTGGTGGAATTCGAACGCTTCGGTGTCGGCGGTACCGGTCATGCCGGACAGCTTGGTGTACAGACGGAAGTAGTTCTGGAACGTGGTCGATGCCAGGGTCTGGCTTTCGGCCTGAATGTTCAGGCCTTCCTTGGCTTCGATAGCCTGGTGCAGACCTTCGGACAGACGACGGCCCGGCATGGTACGGCCGGTGTGTTCGTCGACCAGTACGACCTGGCCATCCTGCACGATGTATTCGATGTTGCGGTTGAACAGTTTGTGCGCACGCAGACCGGCATAGACGTGGGTCAGCAGGCCCAGGTTATGCGCCGAGTACAGGCTCTCGCCTTCAGCCAGCAGGCCGACGCCGGTGAGCATGTCTTCGATGAACTGGTGACCGGCTTCGTTGAGTTCGACCTGACGGGTCTTCTCGTCAACGGTGTAGTGCCCGGCCTTGGTGACTTCGCCTTCGACTTCTTCAACGTGCAGTTCCAGCTGCGGGATCAGTTTATTGATCTCCATGTACAGCTTGGAGCTGTCCTCGGCCTGACCGGAAATGATCAGAGGGGTACGCGCTTCGTCGATGAGGATGGAGTCGACTTCGTCGATCACGGCAAAGTTGAGTTCGCGCTGGAATTTTTCTTCCATGCTGAACGCCATGTTGTCGCGCAGGTAGTCGAAACCGAATTCGTTGTTGGTGCCGTAGGTGATGTCGGCGGCGTACGCCAGACGCTTCTCTTCCGGTGGCTGGAACGGCGTCACGACGCCGACGGTCAGGCCGAGGAATTCATACAGCGGACGCATCCAGTTGGCGTCACGACGCGCCAGGTAGTCGTTCACCGTCACAACGTGCACGCCCTTGCCGGACAGCGCGTTGAGGTAAACGCCCAGGGTCGCTACGAGGGTTTTACCCTCACCGGTGCGCATTTCGGCAATCTTGCCTTCGTGCAAGGTCATGCCACCGACGAGTTGCACGTCGAAGTGGCGCATACCCATGATGCGCTTGCCGGCTTCACGGGCGACCGCAAAGGCTTCTGGCAACAGCTTGTCGAGGGTTTCCCCTTTGGCGATGCGGGCCTTGAACTCATCGGTCTTGGCGCGCAATTGATCGTCCGAAAGGGCCACCATTTGCTCTTCGAAGGCATTGACGAGCTGCACCGTCTTGAGCATGCGTTTGACTTCACGCTCGTTCTTGCTTCCAAAAAGTTTCTTTAACAAAGGCGCAAACATATCGGCAGGATCTTCCACACTAAAGGGATGGAGGGCGGCCCCGTGAGCGTCGCCCGTGCAGCCCTCATGGCCGCATGCGAACGAGCATTCTACCCGGAAACGGTGGTGAGGAAAGTGGCGATATTCCACGATGCTGGCACTGCGCTTTGACGGGGCTCACTTAAAATAGGGGCGTTTTGCTCAACTTCAAGCCATACAAGGAAGAAGTTAGTCGTTGATTTAATGGGTAAAGCGGGGGCAAAAGCAATGGGCGAGTGAATTCGGCCTTTCTGCTACCATGGCCTTTCTGTTACTTCAGGTGTTCGATCATGGCATTTCGCCCTCTTACAGCCAGACCCCCCGCCGCTCTGCTTCGCGAAGCCAAGCCGCTCAAAGCCATCCTCGGCCATGCCCAACGCCTGGGTCATCTGCAACGCCTGCTCGAAAGCCAACTGCAACCTGCCGCCCGCGAACATTGCCGTGTGGCGAAGTGGCGTGAAGGCGAACTTTCGCTGGTGGTGACTGACGGCCATTGGGCCACGCGCCTGCGCTACCAGCAAAAACGCCTGCAGCGGCAACTGCAACTATTCGAAGAATTCGCCAGCCTGACGCGGATCAAATTCACCGTGCGACCACCGATCGTGCAGCACGGGCCTGCCGGGCACACGATGGATCTGTCTAACGATGCGGCAGCGACCATTCAGTCGACAGCCGACGGGATCAGCGATCCGGGTCTGCGTGCCGCGCTTGAGCGCCTGGCGGCGCACGCCAAAGACAAGACCTGACAGCTCTCTGAGTGTGGGAGCGGGCTTGCTCGCGAAAGCGGTGTGTCATTCAACCAATATGGCGTCTGACACGGCCTCTTCGCGAGCAAGCCCGCTCCCACAATTGGATCTCCTGCAAGCTGGGATCAGCGGCGTTTGCTGCCACCCAGCAGTGAGCCCATCAAACCGCGCACCAATTGCTTGCCGAGGTTATTGGCAGCCTGACGCATGGCCGACTTCAGCGCCTGGCCTGCTGCGGTGCCGAGGAATTCCCCTGCCCTGTCGGCCAAACTCGGCTCCTCGGCGGCTGGCTTGCCCGCTGGCGCTTCAGCCTCCGGCGCCAAGCCTTTACGGCCCATCAGGATTTCATACGCAGACTCACGATCGATCGGCTTGTCATAACGCCCCTTGAACGGCGAGCCGGCGATCAGCAGCGTGCGCTCGGTTTCACTCAACGGTCCGATCCGCGACTGCGGCGGCGCCACCAGCACGCGCTGAACCATCTCCGGCGTGCCTTTTTCCTGCAATGTACCGACCAATGCTTCGCCGATGCCCAGTTCCGTCAGCACCGACAACGTGTCGAACGCCGGATTCGGCCGGAAACCATCGGCCACCGCCCGCAGGGATTTCTGCTCCTTGGCGGTAAACGCGCGCAAGCCGTGCTGGACCCGCAGGCCAAGCTGCGCCAGCACGTTATCCGGCAAGTCGCCCGGCGACTGGGTGACGAAATACACCCCCACGCCTTTCGAGCGGATCAGCCGCACCACTTGCTCCAGCCGGTCCTGCAACGCCTTGGGCGTATCGCCGAACAGCAAATGCGCTTCATCGAAGAACAGCGCCAGCAGCGGTTTGTCGGCATCGCCGCGCTCCGGCAACTGCTCGAACAACTCGGCCAGCAGCCACAACAGGAACGTCGCGTAGACCTTCGGCGCCTCGTGTACCAGACGGCTGGCATCGAGCAAGTGAATGCGCCCACGACCGTCAGCCGTCGGTTGCAGAATGTCTTGCAGTTGCAGCGCCGGTTCGCCGAACAGCGCTTCAGCGCCCTGCTGCTCCAGGGTCGCCAGCCGGCGCAGCAACGCCTGACTGGAGCCAGTGGTCATCAGCGCGGCGTCTTCGCCCAGTAACTGCGGGTTGTCCTTGAGGTGATTGAGCAGCGCCTTGAGGTCTTTCAGGTCCAGCAGCAACAGGCCTTCGCGGTCCGCCACTTTAAAAGCCGCGTACAGCGCCGACTGCTGGCTGTCAGTCAGTTCCAGCAGGCTGCCGATCAACAGCGGGCCCATTTCGCTCAAGGTGGTACGCAACGGATGACCGGATTCCCCGTGAATGTCCCACAGCGTCACCGGATAAGCCTGCGGCTTGTAGTCGAGCCAGGGCATCCCGGCGATACGCTCGGCGACCTTGCCCTGCGGATTGCCGGCGGCACCGAGGCCGCACAGGTCACCCTTGATGTCAGCGGCGAACACCGCCACCCCGGCATCACTGAATGCCTCGGCGAGGCGCTGCAAGGTCACCGTCTTGCCGGTCCCGGTTGCACCGGCGATCAGCCCGTGTCGGTTCGCCAGGCGCATGGCCTGAGCAATCGGTTGCCCCGCCAGATCGGCGCCGATAACGAGTTGCGATGTGTCAGGCATTTTGTCACCTATGGTTAATCTTTAATTCGCGATGGCCGATAAACAAGGCGAGTACCCGGCCGAAAGGTCGAGTCGGACATTTCCCTAAGGAGAGACGGAAATATCAGTTGGTTTTCACCCTTGCCCATATTGCGCGTCTTTATAAAAGCACGCCCAGGACATTAAGACCTTAGCGGAACCCCAAGCCATGAACAAAAATCTGCGCTTCAGCCATAAAATTTTGCTTGCCGCCGCCCTCATCGTCATCGCCGCTTTCGCCTCGTTCACGCTGTATAACGACTGGCTGCAACGCAACGCGATCCGCGATGACCTGAACAACTATCTCAACGAGATGGGCGAAGTCACCGCCGACAACATCCAGACCTGGCTCAACGGCCGCATTCTGCTGGTCGAAAACGCCGCCCAGAATATCGCCATCAACCCGGAACCCGCCAACGTTGCCAGTCTGCTGGAACAGAAATCCCTGACCTCGACGTTCATGGCCACTTACCTGGGCGATGCCACCGGTCACTTCACCATCCGTCCGGACGTGAAGATGCCGGACGGTTTCGACCCACGGGTTCGCCCTTGGTACAAAGGCGCCGAGAGCAGCAGCGCCTCGACCCTGACCGAACCGTACATCGATGCCGCCACCGGCCAGTTGATCATCTCCATCGCCACCGCCTCGAAAAAGGCCGGCCAGAGCGTTGGCGTGGTTGGCGGCGACCTGAGCCTGCAAACCCTGGTCGACACCCTCACCGCCCGGGACTTCTCCGGCATGGGCTACGCGTTCCTGGTCAGCGCCGACGGCAAGATCCTGGTGCACCCGGACAAGGCACTGGTGATGAAGTCGCTGAAAGAAGCCTATCCGCAGGACACTCCGCGCATCAGCAGCGACTTCAGTGAAATCACGGTCGATGGCAAGACCCGCATCGTCAGCTTCACCCCGATCAAGGGCCTGCCTTCGGTGAACTGGTACATCGGGCTGTCGGTAGACAAGGACAAAGCCTTCGCGATGCTGAGCCAGTTTCGCACCTCGGCGGTGATCGCCACCGTGATTGCAGTGGTGATCATCATTGCGCTGCTGGGGATGCTGATTCGCCTGCTGATCCAGCCACTGCACGTCATGACCCGCGCCATGGAAGACATCGCCGACGGCGAAGGCGACCTGACCAAGCGCCTGAACATCGTCAATAACGATGAATTTGGTGTGTTGGGTACCGCGTTCAACCGTTTCGTCGAGCGTATTCACGGTTCGATCCGCGAAGTGTCTTCCGCTACCGGGCAGGTCAACGAAGTCGCCCTGCGCGTGGTCGCGGCGTCCAATTCGTCGATGTACAACTCCGACCAGCAAGCCTCGCGCACCAGCAGCGTCGCCGCCGCGATCAATCAGTTGGGCGCCGCCGCTCAGGAAATCGCCCGCAACGCCGCACAAGCCTCGAACCAGGCCAGTGACGCCCGTGGCCTCGCCGAAGACGGCCAGCAAGTGGTGGATCGCAGCATCAAGGCGATGAATCAACTGTCGAGCATGCTCAGCGCCTCCAGCACCAATATCGAGTCGCTGAACAGCAAAACCGTGAACATCGGGCAGATTCTGGAAGTGATCACCAGCATCTCCCAGCAAACCAACCTGCTGGCGCTCAACGCCGCCATCGAAGCGGCACGTGCCGGTGAGGCTGGCCGTGGTTTTGCCGTGGTGGCCGATGAAGTGCGCAACCTGGCGCACCGCACCCAGGAATCGGCGCAGCAGGTGCAGACCATGATCGAGGAGCTGCAAGTCGGCGCCCGCGAATCGGTGAGCACCATGAGTGACAGCCAGCGCCACAGCCAGGACAGCGTGGAAATCGCCAACCTCGCCGGCGAACGCTTGAACAGCGTGACCCAGCGCATCGGCGAGATCGACGGGATGAACCAGTCGGTGGCCACGGCGACTGAGGAGCAGACCGCTGTTGTTGAGTCGATCAACGTCGACATCACCGAGATCAATACGCTCAACCAGGAAGGTGTGGAGAACTTGCAGGCGACTTTGCGCGCTTGTTCGGATCTGGAGCAGCAGGCTTCGCGGTTGAAGCAGTTGGTTGGCAGCTTCCGCATCTGAAGATCAAGAGCCTTACCCCCTCACCCCAGCCCTCTCCCCCAGGGGGGCGAGGGGGAAAGGGAGCCGATCTTCATGCTGTTCAAAGCCTGAGTTCGACTGGATATTTCAGGTCGGTGTAACTCGAGAGAACAACTCGGTCAGTCCCCTCTCCCTCCGGGAGAGGGTTAGGGTGAGGGCGTTCTTCAGCTCCACCGCGCAATCCCGACCGAACATCTATTCCTGATAAAGGTCAACCAAGGGAGAACCACGCAGCGGAGGCTTGATCACCGTGCACATCGCCGACATCACCATGTTCTACGCCCCGGCCAGCGGCGGCGTACGCACCTATCTGGACGCCAAGCACCGCCGTTTGAGCGTCAAACCCGGAATTCGCCACAGCCTGCTGATTCCCGGCGCGCATTTGGGTGAACACGACGGCGTCTACACGGTGCCCGCGCCTGCCCTGCCCTTCGGCAAAGGCTATCGCTTCCCGCTGCGCCTTGCGCCGTGGCGCAACGTCCTGCAGGATTTGCAGCCGGATCTGATTGAAGTCGGCGACCCGTATCTCACCGCGTGGGCGGCGCTGGACGCACGGCGCCAACTGGATGTGCCGGTGATCGGGTTTTACCACTCGGACCTGCCGCTGCTGGTCGGCAACCGCATGGGCCATTGGCTCACGCCGAATGTCGAGGCGTACGTCACCAAACTCTACGGCAACTTCGACCGGGTGCTGGCGCCCAGCCAGGTAATGGCCGACAAGCTCACGGGGCTTGGGGTGCACAACGTTTTCGTGCAGCCGCTGGGGGTGGACCTGCAAACCTTTCACCCTGACGCCCGCGACAACGGCCTGCGCGCCGAACTGGGGATTGCCGAAGACACGCGCCTGCTGATCTTTGCCGGACGCGGCTCCAAAGAGAAAAACCTGCGCGTACTGCTCAAGTGCCTGCAACGCCTCGGCCCGCGCTATCACCTGCTGCTGGTTGGCTCGTCGATGCCTGCGGTGGTCCCGGACAATGTCAGCGTCATCGATTCGTTCTGCCCCGCGCCCACCGTCGCCCGGTTGATGGCCAGTGCCGATGCCCTGCTGCATGCCGGTGACCAGGAAACTTTCGGTCTGGTGATCCTTGAAGCCATGGCCTGCGGCACTCCGGTGGTTGCGGTGGCGGCCGGGGCCTTCGAGGAAATCATTAACGACGATTGCGGCGTGCTGTGTGCGCCAAATAATCCGCAAGCCATGGCCAATGCCGTGCGCGAGCTGTTCAGTCGCGGTTGCGTGAAGCTCGGCCAACAGGCGCGGCAACATGTCGAACAGCATTACGCCTGGGACAGCGTGGTCGACAGCCTGCTCGGTCATTACCGCGCGGTCCTTGGCCTATCGTTGCCACGGGTGGCCAATGGCTGACTCCCTGAACGGCCCCGCCGTGCTGCTGGTGCTGCACGACGTGGCGCCGTCGACATGGGCGGATTATCGGCCATTTGTCGAGGCGGTCGATGCGATCGGCGGCGTGCCGATGACTTGGCTGGTGGTTCCGGATTTCCATGGTCACGACGCACTTGAGGATCATCCAGCGTTTTGCCGAATACTCGGCGAGCGGCTGGCCCTTGGCGATGAACTGGCCTTGCACGGCTATTACCATGACGACCGCGAGCCTATGCCAACCACGCCCCGCGACTGGTTCATCCGCCGGATCTACACCCACGAAGGCGAATTTTATCGTTTGTCTCGCGAGGCCGCCCTGGCTCGCCTGCGTGCCGGCATCGAGCTGTTCCAGCGCAATAACTGGCCGTTGCACGGCTTCGTCGCCCCGGCGTGGCTGATGAGCGAGGGCACGCGCCAAGCCCTTCGCGAGTTGCCATTGCGCTACACCAGCGACCCGCAACATCTTTATCAATTGCCGGATTTCACCCCCATCGACGCCCCGGGTCTGGTCTGGAGCGCGCGCAGTGCCTGGCGCCGGGGCCTGTCAAAAATCGTCAGCGACCAGCGCGAACGGCACTGGCGCGACGCTGCGGTGATTCGTCTAGGCTTGCACCCGGTGGACATGCGCCACGGCTTCGCTCGTGACTACTGGCTACAGACCCTTGAACGATTGCTGGCGGAAGGACGCAAGCCCATGAACAAAATCGACTGGCTGATCCAACAACGTGAGCGCATGGGACACGCGGCATGAGTCGCGGCATTGTGCTGTTGATCGGTCTGCTCGCCGCCGTGCTGATTCCAGTGCTGCTTGGCGGCGGAGAGATCGGCGCGCGGCTGCAGAACTTTCCGCTGCAATGGCTGCTGATCATGTTTGGCATGATCCTGCTCTGCTGGGGCATCAACACCCTGCGCCTGCGTCTGCTGCTGGGCGATCAGCGCGAGCGGGTCACGCCGCTGAAAAGCCTCGGCGTGGTCATGGCCGCCGAGTTTGCCTATTGCGCCACTCCGGGCGGCAGTGGCGGGCCGCTGACAATCATGGCGTTGCTGGCCCGCTGCGGCGTGCGCCCGGCCCGTGGCAGCGCGGTGTTTGCCATGGATCAGTTGAGTGACCTGCTGTTCTTTCTCTGCGCCCTGAGCGGCATTCTGATTTACACGTTGTTTCAGCACCTCAGCAACCGCCTGGAGTGGTTGCTGATGGTCAGCGCCGTGTCGCTGTTCGGCGGGTTGTTCAGTTGCGTGCTGCTGGCGCGCTACCACCGCTGCCTGATCCGCCTGAGCGGGCGCCTGCTCGCCCGCCTGAACGTGCAGCCCGCGACGCGCCGGCGCTGGGCGCGCAAGCTGTTGCACTTTCTCGATGCGTTTATCGACACGCTCAAGCTGCCGTGGCAGACCCTGTTCAAGGTGTTCGCCCTGACCTGCATGCACTGGCTGCTGCGCTACAGCGTGTTGTACCTGGCCTTGCGCGGGCTGGGCGCAGACCTGCAATGGGCCTGGAGTTTTCTGGTGCAGATGCTGTCATTGGGCGCCGGCCAAATGAGCCTGTTACCCGGTGGCGCGGGCGCCGCGGAGCTGACGTCGGCGGCGCTGCTGGCGCCGATGGTTGGCAAATCCACCGCTGCCGCGGCAATTCTTATCTGGCGGGTGGTGACGTTCTACTTCTATCTGCTGGTGGGCGGCCCGGTGTTTCTATTGATGCTGGGGCGGCCACTGCTCAAGAAGCTGCTGAAACTCAAGCAGGCGTCTTAGGTTCGTCCGGCTCATCCTTGAGCTGTTCCCACAGTTCTGCCGCGCCGGGAAACTCGGTGCCGTCTTCCGGGCTCAGGTCATCCGGATCGTAGCGGCTCAAGCAGCCTTCACCCAGAGTGGCCGGCGCTTTCGAAGTGGCTTTGTCCAGTGGATCGCTCACGGGCAGTTCCTCAAGGGCTGAAACGAAAAAAGGGCCTGGAACGATTGAACGCCCAGGCCCTTCTTTATTCAAGTACGCGTGGGTTCGATCAGAACACCACGGTCTTGTTACCGTGCACCAGCACGCGGTCTTCCAGGTGATAACGCAGGCCACGGGCCAACACCATCTTCTCGACGTCACGGCCGAAACGCACCATGTCTTCGATGCTGTCGCTGTGGCTGACGCGTACCACGTCTTGCTCGATGATCGGACCGGCGTCCAGCTCTTCGGTCACGTAGTGGCAGGTCGCGCCGATCAGTTTAACGCCGCGCAGCGACGCCTGATGGTACGGCTTGGCGCCGACGAACGATGGCAGGAAGCTGTGGTGAATGTTGATCACCTTGTGCGCGTATTCACGGCACAGAGCCGGCGGCAGGATCTGCATGTAGCGCGCCAGCACCACCACTTCGGCGTCGTGCTGTTTGACCAGACGCGAGACTTCGGCGAACGCCGGTTCCTTGTCCTGCGGATTGACCGGGACATGGTAATAAGGAATGCCGTGCCACTCGACCATGCTGCGCAGGTCATTGTGGTTGGAAATCACGCAGGAGATTTCGCAGTCGAGCTCATCGCTGTGCCAGCGGTGCAGCAGGTCCGCCAGGCAGTGGGATTCGCGGCTGGCCATCAGCACCACGCGTTTTTTCTGCTCGGTGTCGGTGATGCGCCAGTCCATCGAGAACTCTTCGGCGATCGGCGCAAACTTCTCGCGCAGCACTTCAATACCGAACGGCAGCGAATCGGCGCGGATCTCGTGACGCATGAAGAACCAGCCGTTCTGATTATCCGAGTGGTGGCTCGCTTCGGTGATCCAGCCGTTGTGGGATGCCAGAAAGTTACTGACTTTGGCAACGATGCCAACGCGGTCAGGGCAGGAAATCACCAACCGAAAGGTGCGCATGGGGGGAAAACTCCAGAACTTCGCAAAGGCGGCCATTCTAGCGACTGTGCGCGGAAACTGCAGTATTGATGACCACATCCCCGCAGGTAGACCCGATTACCGGCTTCTGAGGCCCTGCGCGGCAAATCGATAGTCCTTCAGTGAAGCTGTTCGGCCAGATAATTGTGAATATTCGTGATGACTGCATCACATTATTTAAATGACCATTCAATTTACCGGTTATTCCACGTAACTAATTCAAATAAAAAAACCGGTTAAATGTTTACTTGATGAAACAGCCTGACTATTATTGCGGCACTGTCCCCTGCCATTCAACACATCCGCATAAGGTAGTTACCATGTCCTTGATCAACGAATATCGCGCCACCGAAGAAGCCATCAAAGAGCTGCAAGCCCGTTTGAAGAACCTGTCGCAAGACGACAAATTGCAAGCCGAGCTGGAATTCGAAGGCAAACTGCGCACCCTGATGGGCGAATACTCCAAGTCCCTGCGTGACATTATCGCCCTGCTGGATCCAGAATCGAAAACCAAAGGCACCCGTGGCGCCGCAGTAAAAACTACCGGCACCAAGCGCGCGCGCAAAGTTAAACAATACAAAAACCCGCACAACGGCGAAGTCATCGAAACCAAAGGTGGCAACCACAAGACTCTGAAAGAGTGGAAAGCCAAGTGGGGCGGTGACGTGGTTGAAGGCTGGGCTACCCTGCTGGGCTAAGCCGCAGCGCCGGTCGCCGATTGATTCGGCGGCCCATGAAAAACGCCAGCATACGCTGGCGTTTTTTTATGCGTGTCCTTTCATGGACACACTATGTTCGAATTCAAAGATTCAAACGATTGCGCAATGCCTCGACATAATTCTGCCACTCATTGAGCACTTGATTCTGTATCGGCGTAGCACTAAGCGCCCATTGCTGCGCGGCTTCGGCAAAAGAGCTCAAGGTATTAGGTGCGCCCATTTGCGGCTCGGATAAACGCTGCTGGCAGAATATTCTCCAGCGCTCTTGCTCAGCAGAATTCAACGTGTCGGGAAAGTTTCGTGCGCGATATCGAAAGAGCAATTCGGGCAGACGTTCATCATCGAACGGCCAGTGTTCTTGCGCTAATTGCGCCGGATCCGCCGTCCTCACTTGCTCGCATAGACGCCGATCGCGATCAGCGATAAATCCATCGTACAACTGCTGTTCCGGGTCCTCACTCGGGGTGAAGTCTTCGCTGGCGTAAATCGCCGCAACTTTATCTTTCCAAACTTGTTGTGCGTCACTTAGCCGCAGCGCACGTGCCTGATACAGCGCCATGTCCAACCCCAGACGCTGTTGATCGTCGGCACGCAATACCGACAACGGCGCCACCACCGGGCAACGATTGATATGAATCAGTTTAAGCGGCACTGGCTGTTCACCCTCGGCGAGGTCGTCGCGGCGGGTATAAAGACGCTTGCGCAAGCTGTCGGCGTCCAGATCCAGCAAGCCTTGTGGGTCAAGGTGCAGGTCACAGACGATCAACGCATTGCGATTGCGCGGATGCCAGGCCAAGGGCAGTACCACGCCGACGTAGTGCCGAGCCGCCGAAAAGCGCCCGGAGATATGCACCATCGGCTGCAACAGGCGAATCTGATCCATGACTTTCTGCTTGCTGCGCAGTTGGAACAGCCAGTCATACAACTTCGGTTGTTTCTCGCGGATCAACCGCGCCAGGGCGATGGTTGCGCGCACGTCCGACAGGGCTTCGTGGGCATGCCCATGGTCGATGTTGTTGGCGGCCGTCAGGCGCTCGAGCTTGAGGGTGACCTTGCCTTCGTCATCGGTCGGCCAGACCAGCCCATCGGGACGCAACGCATAGGCGGCGCGCACCACATCGATCAGGTCCCAACGGCTGTTGCCGCCCTGCCACTCGCGGGCGTACGGGTCGAAGAAGTTGCGGTACAAACTGTAGCGGGTCATCTCATCGTCGAAACGCAAGGTGTTGTAACCCGCGCCACAAGTGCCGGGCGCCGCCAGTTGCGCATGCACCCGGGTCATGAAGTCGGCTTCGCTCAGCCCCTGCTCGGCGAGACGGCTCGGGGTGATGCCGGTGATCGCACACGCTGCCGGATGCGGCAGGATGTCTTCGCTGGGCTGGCAGTAGAGGTTGACCGGCTCGTCGATTTCATTGAGGTCGTGGTCGGTGCGAATCCCCGCGACCTGCAGCGGGCGATCGTTGCGGGGATTGATGCCGGTGGTTTCGTAGTCGTACCAGAAGATTGAAGTCACGGGCGGTTCCTGAACTGAAGATCGGCAAAGTCTAGGCGTTGAACCACCACCGCGGCCAGCGCTCTGTCATTCAACCATCGCGCATCACACGATGTGCAATACATAGTTATGTCGTTTTCCCCCAAGAGGCTGCTAGCATCGGACAGACTTCACATCCCGATCAGGCCCCATCAGGTAGCCCATGCTCGAGAACACAGCAGCGCCACGGAAAGCACCGCTGAACCCGCCACTCGATACCCGCTATCAAGTGGAAACCCCGGAGGGCATCGACCTGCCGTTGCGCCCGGCCGGTCTGATGGTGCGTACCCTCGCCTTCGGCATCGACCTGGGCATTCGCGGCGCGCTCATCGGCGTGCTGTTCGTGGCGCTGGCATTTCTCGGCCAGCTCGGCATGGGCCTCGGGTCGCTGCTGCTGTTTGTCATCAGCTGGTGGTACATGGTGCTGTTCGAAGTGCTGCGTCAGGGCCGCTCGCCGGGCAAACAATGGATGGGCCTGCGGGTGATTCACGATAACGGCACCCCCATCGGCTGGTCGGCCTCACTGCTGCGCAACCTGTTGCGCTTCGTCGATCTGCTGCCATTCGGCTATTTCCTCGGCGCCATCAGCTGTCTGCAACACCCGACCTTCAAGCGTCTGGGCGACATCGCCGCCGGCACCCTGGTGGTCTACAGCGAACGCGCCCTGCACCGCCCGCAATTACCCGACGCCCAGCCACGCAGTTCGCCCGTGCCACTCAATCCCGTCGAGCAACGCGCGCTGCTCGCCTTCGCCGAACGCCAGGCTGAACTGTCGCCGGCGCGGGTCAATGAACTGGCCGCCCTGCTGGCCCAGCCGCTGCATATCTCGGCGCCCAAAGCGGTCAACGAACTCAACGGCATCGCCCGCGGCTTGTTGGGTCCGGCATGAAGCAGAGTCTTTTCGAAGCTCGCCACAAGGCCGAATGGGAGCGCTTCACGCTGGCCCTCGAACGCCTCGAGCACGGCAAGGACACTTCGCAAGTGGCCGGTTTTCCCAAGGCTTATCGACGTCTGTGCCAGCATCTGGCGTTGGCCCAGGAGCGCGGCTACAGCAGTTATCTGATCGACTCGCTGCAGCAACAGGTGTTGCGCGGCCACCAACAGCTGTATCGGCACCGCAGTCGCTTCGGCGCCAATCTGCTGGGTTTCATCCTCGCCGACTTCCCCCGGTTGGTGCGCGCGGAATGGCCGTTCGTACTGGCCGCTACGCTGTTGTTTTTCGGCAGCCTGATCGGCTTTGCGCTGCTTGTATATGGCTATCCCGAGCTGGTCTACAACCTGATCCCCGCCGAACAGGTGCGCGAGATGCAGAGCATGTACGACCCAGTGGCCGGGCACCTTGGGCGATCCGCCGAACGCGCCGCCAGTGAAGACTGGGTGATGTTCGGTTACTACGTGATGCACAACATCGGCATCGCCTTCCAGACCTTCGCCAGTGGTTTGCTGCTGGGCGTGGGCAGTGCGTTTTTCCTGGTCTACAACGGGCTGATCATCGGCGCGGTGGCCGGGCACCTGACCGACATCGGTTTCGGGCAGACATTTTGGTCATTCGTGATCGGCCACGGTGCTTTCGAATTGAGCGCCATTGCCCTGGCGGGGGCGGCAGGGCTGAAACTGGGCTGGGCACTGATCGCTCCCGGACGCCTGACGCGCGGCGCAGCACTGCAACACGCCGCGCGCAAAAGCGTGCTGCTGGTGTGCGGGGTCATGCTGTTCCTGCTGATCGCGGCATTCATCGAGGCGTACTGGTCATCGAAGACCGGGATCGCGCCGCGAACCAAGTACGCGGTCGGTGCATCTTTGTGGATTGCGGTGGCGGTCTACCTGCTGTTCGCCGGAAGGACACGCCATGCGCCTGAGTGACGCCAGCGTAGCGATCCGCCCGCGCAGCACCTGGGAAGCCATGGACCTGGGTGTGCTCATGAGTCAGCAGCACCGGCGCCTGCTGATGACCAGTTGGGCCATCGTCACTCTGCCGCTGTTTGCCTTGCTGACGTTGTTGCTGTGGGATTCGCCGTCACTCGCCGTGTTCATTTTCTGGTGGCTGAAACCGGCTTACGAACGCCTGCCGCTGTACATCCTGTCCAAGACCCTGTTCGGCGAAACACCGACCTTGAAACAGGCCTTGCGCGAATTTCCCCGGCTGCTCAAACCGCAACTGCTGGCGAGTCTGACCTGGCGTCGTCTGAGCCTGAGCCGCAGCTTTCTGCTGCCGGTGATGCAGCTCGAAGGCCTGGACGGCACGGCCCGCCAGCAACGCCTGCAAGTGCTGTTACAACGTAATGCCGGCGCCGCACAATGGCTGACGATCATCGGCGTGCATCTGGAAACCGCGCTGTGGATCGGCCTGATGGTGCTGTTCTACATGCTGCTGCCGCAGCAGATCGAAACCGACTGGGACTGGCAATCGCTGATCCTCGACGCCGATCACCATTGGCGCTGGCTGGAGCACCTGACCAATGCCTTTTACGCGCTGGTGCTGGTGATCTGGGAACCGGTGTATGTCGCCTGCGGTTTCAGCCTGTATCTGAACCGGCGCACCACACTCGAAGCGTGGGACATCGAGCTGGTGTTCCGCCGTTTGCGCCAGCGCCTGAACAGCAGCGCTCTGGGTTTGCTGCTGGCCGTCTGTCTGCTGCTGCCGGCGCTGCCACCGGTATGGGCCGCGGCCGATCCCGCCAACGCCCCGCAGGCGCCACGCCTGCTGCATCAACCGCTGACCAGTCAGGCTTCGCACGACAGCATCAAGGCGTTACTTGAACAACCACCGTTCAAGAACAAAGAAAGCGTGACCCGTTATCGCTTTGGCGACGACCCGGCCACCCCGGCCGAGGTCAAGCCCGGTGAGGCGCCACAATGGTTGAAAACCCTGCTCGGCTGGCTCGACGGTCAACGCTTCAATGCCTTGGCCACCTTGATCGAGGTGTTGTTGTGGACGGCGTTGATCGCCGCTGTCGGCTGGCTGATCTGGCGCTATCGCGAGTTCCTGCGCACCTTCGTCAGTCGCCGGATGAAGCTGCCCAGCCGCAACAGGCCACCCGCGCCGCAGCAGGCATTCGGCCTGGACCTGAACCCGCAATCACTGCCCGATGACATCGCCGCCAGCGCCGAACAACTCTGGCACACCCAGCCACGCGCCGCGCTGGGGCTGCTCTATCGCGGCTTGCTCAGCCGGCTGTTGCACGACTTTGACCTGACCTTGAAAGCCGCCGACACCGAGCACCAGGTACTGCTGCGGGTCGAGCAACTGCAGCACCCGGAACTGCTGACGTTCAGCCGTACCCTGAGCCTGCATTGGCAGAACATGGCCTACGGGCATCGCGTGCCGGCGGCGCATCTGCAACAGGAACTGTGTGACGGCTGGCGCGCCCTGTTCGGCCATGGAGCGCGCACTTGAACCGGCGCAACGCGTGGCTGATCGGCGGGCTGATCGTCGCCCTGCTCGCGGCGTTGAGCCTCTATCTGTTCTTTAAGGCCAGGCCTTATCAGGAAGTGATCGATCACGGCCCTTCGCCGCTGGCCCAGGCCAACCCGTATCTGGCGGCGCAGATGTTCCTGCGCGAACGCGGCCTCAACGTCGGCCATGCTGAAACGTTGGCAGGACTGCCCGACATCGATCCGCGTCGGCACACCTTGCTGCTGTTCGGCGAGCACTCGCGGATGACCCCGCGTCAGGTCGATCAGGTGCTGAACTGGGCCCGCGCCGGCGGACGCCTGGTGTTCGTTGCCCAAGCATTGTGGGATGAACAGGCCAGACAAAGCGACGACCTGCTGCTGGACCGGGTGCAACTGCATCAGTCCCTGAGCAAGAACCTGAAGGAACCACCGGCGGAACTGGCCGATGACCCGTACCCGAACCTGACCAAGCTGTACCTGGAAGATGAAGACGCCCCCGCCTACGCCGGTTTCGACACCGCGTTTCATCTGGAGGACCCGAAGAATCTCGCGCAAGCCTGGGCCAACAGCGCCAAGGCCACGCACATGATGCAACTGGCTTATGGCCTCGGCTCGATTACTGTGGTCACCGATGCCGAGTTGTGGAAGACCCCGGCCATCAGCCAACACGACAACGCCTGGCTGCTCTGGTACCTGAGCGCCGACACTGACGTCACACTGATTTTCAACACCACACACGACGGCCTGCCGACCCTGCTCTGGCGTTATTTCCCGCAGGCCATCGTTGCCCTGCTGGCGCTGATCGGCCTCGGCTTGTGGCACGTCGGTGTGCGCCACGGGCCACTGCTCGCGCCCGCCCCGCGTGGCCGCCGTCAGTTGCAGGAACACCTGCGCGCGAGTGCCGATTTCATCCTGCGCCACAACGGCCAGCACACGCTGTTGCAAGCCTTGCAACAGGACGTGCTACGCCGCGCCCGACGCCGCCATCCCGGCTTCGACCAGTTGAACGTGGCCGAGCAATGGCTGGTGCTGTCGCGCCTGACCCGACAGCCGACCCGCGCAATCAGCCAGGCCCTGAGCCCGGTGCCGAAACAGCGCATGAGCAGCGCTGATTTCAGCCGCCAGGTGGCCCACCTGCAAACCTTGAGGAACACGCTATGACTGAACACATCGAGCCCGGCAGCGCCAGCCACGCCGCCCAGCAACGCCAGCGCGCCAGCCAGTTGGCGCAAGCGGTGCGCGGTGAATTGCAGAAGGCCCTGATCGGCCAGAACGGCGTGATCGACGACGTCCTGACGGCGCTGATTGCCGGCGGTCACGTGCTGCTCGAGGGCGTCCCCGGGCTGGGCAAGACCTTGCTGGTGCGGGCGCTGGCGCGGTGCTTCGGTGGTGAGTTCGCGCGCATTCAGTTCACCCCGGACCTGATGCCCAGCGACGTCACCGGCCACGCGGTGTACGACCTGCACACCGAGCAGTTCAAGCTGCGCAAGGGGCCACTGTTCACCAACCTGCTTTTGGCCGACGAGATCAACCGCGCACCGGCGAAAACCCAGGCGGCGTTGCTCGAAGCCATGCAGGAGCGCCAGGTCACCCTCGAAGGTCGGGCGCTGCCCATCGCCCAGCCGTTCATGGTGCTCGCCACGCAAAACCCGATCGAACAGGAAGGCACTTACCCACTGCCGGAAGCCGAGCTCGATCGCTTCATGCTCAAGGTGCGCATGGACTACCCCGATGCCGAGCAGGAACTGAGCATGGTGCGTCAGGTCAGCCGCTCGACCCGCGCCGACATGCTCGACGTGCAGCCGCTGCGCACGGTGCTGCAAGCCAAGGATGTGCAGGCCCTGCAACGCATTGCCAGTGACCTGCCGCTGGACGATCAGGTGCTCGATTACGCCGTGCGTCTGGCGCGCAGTACCCGTTCCTGGCCCGGCCTGACCCTCGGCGCCGGGCCGCGAGCAACCATTGCGCTAGTGCGCTGCGCCCGCGCCCGGGCGTTGCTGCGCGGTGGCGAGTTCGTGATCCCCGATGACATCAAGGGCTGCGCGCTCTCGGTGCTGCGCCATCGGGTACGGGTGGCGCCCGAACTGGACATCGAAGGGCTGGAGGTTGACCAAGTGCTGCAGCAACTGCTCGACCAAGTGCCGGCGCCGCGTCTGTGAAACCGTCACGCCTGCTGTTGATCTGGCTGGCCGTTCTGCTGGCCATCGGCACGCTGCTGGGCACCGTGCAGGCACTCGACATCCCGACACCCGCCAGCCTGTCGGCGATCAGTTGGGGGTTGCTGCTGGCCCTGTTGGTGCTGGCGATCATCGATGCGCTACGCCTGAACAACCTGCCCTCGCCGCGCATCCAGCGCCAGATGCCCGGCAGCCTCGCACTCGGCCGTTGGAGCGAGGTACGGCTGCAGCTCAGTCACGATTTCAGTGAGCCGGTCACAGTGGAGATGTTCGATCACGTGCCACCGGGGTTGAGTTTCGACAACCTGCCGCTGTCGGTCGAGCTGCAACCCGGCCAGTTCAGCGAGGTCGGTTATCGCCTGCGCCCGCTCAATCGCGGTCACTTCACCTTCGAACATTGCGAAATCAACCTGCCCAGCCCGCTGGGTCTGTGGTCAGGCAAACGCCTGATCGAGGTGAGCAGCGACGTCCGCGTCTACCCGGACTTCGCCAAGCTCTACGGCGGGCAGTTGCTGGCGGTGGACAACTGGCTCAGCCAGCTCGGTGTGCGCCAGCGCCAACGTCGCGGGCAAGGCCTGGAATTTCATCAACTGCGCGAATTTCGCGAAGGCGACAGCCTGCGCCAGATCGACTGGAAAGCCACCGCCCGGCAGCGCACGCCGATTGCCCGCGAGTACCAGGACGAGCGTGATCAGCAGATCATCTTCATGCTCGATTGCGGCCGGCAAATGCGCAGCCAGGATGGCGATCTGTCACATTTCGACCATGCGCTCAACGCCTGTCTGCTGCTGAGTTACGTCGCGCTGCGTCAGGGCGATGCCGTGGGGTTGAGCACCTTTGCCGGCGATCAAGCGCGATATCTCGCGCCGTCAAAAGGCGCCGGGCAACTCAACGTATTGCTTAACGCAGTCTACGATCTGGCGAGTAGCCAACGTCCGGCGGATTACCAGTCAGCCGTCCAACAGCTACTGACCCGTCAGAAACGCCGGGCACTGGTCATCCTGGTGACCAACCTGCGCGATGAAGACCATGGCGAACTGACCAACGCGGTCCAACACCTGAACCGCCAGCATCAAGTGCTGATGGTCAGCCTGCGCGAAGAAACGCTCGACCGGTTGCGCCAGGCCCCAGTGCAAACCCTGCCTGAAGCGCTGGCCTATTGCGGCACGGTGGATTACCTCAACGCCCGGGCAGAACTGCATGAGCGGTTGAGTGCTCATGGTGCTCGAGTGCTGGATACACAACCCGGCGAGATGAGCCCAGCGTTAGTCACCCAATACCTCGGTTGGAAGAAGGCAGGTACGCTCTGAACTCATTTGCCGTGCCCTCATGAGGACTCGGTTACGCTAATGAACAACTCTTTGTAAGCCACAACTGATTGCGCGCCAATTTTATCGTGACCGGCTCGCGGGAAAATGAATTTGACGTACGCGATCCCGTTAGCGTCCGATCTCATTGAGGCAAGCGACAAATTCAAATAGAACCACGCAACACTCCTATGGGCTAAAGGCAGTCGTGTCTGCTGGTCAATAATTCTGACCTCAACATGAGCCTCGCTACCAACAACATTTCGCGGCGAAAGATTTGTGATGCGCTCGAACATGGGAATATCCGCGGGATCGAATACGTAAAACTCCCATGCTTTGGAGCTTCCGAGATGGACGGTCGCTACGAGTCTGTTCGGTCCCAGCTCACTCGGGCTAAGGACCAGTATCGATTTGCCATCCGCATTCGTGGTCGTGACAGGTAACTCCTGGCCGGGGACCTGCCACACGACTTTAATCCCTTCCAACGGTTTCCCGTCGCCTCGAGAAACAACCCGTACGACAGCGGTGACTGACTGCCCCAAATTGATATCGGTATACAAGCTGGTCAACGACTCTATCACCGGCACCAGCCCGCCATACACCAACTGCGCCATATCCCAGCCACCCAAACCGCCACTTACCGTGGCAGATAAAATGCCATCCCCCTCAGCGGAGTAAGCAAAGGTCAACCGAGCAAAACCCTCCTCGTCCGTCACCGACGGGGTCAAGACACGGCCAGCGAAACCCCACCGCACCTGCACACCAGCCAATGGCAAGCCGGTGCGTGCCGAAACCACTTTGGCAATGGCTTGCGCCTCCTCCTCGTCCGGCGGCAACCGCGAACCTTGCGGCTCGTACAGTTCAATGATTTCGCGTGGTTCCTCAAGCGTGTACGCCAGATCGACCGACTCTGAATAAACCGCATCCCCCACCGTTGCCGTCACCACCGCCGCACCTGGTGTCTGCGGTTTGAACCGTACACGGGCCACCCCATAAAAGTCGGTCAGGCTGGTCAGCGTCCCCAGTTCCGCGTTGTGCCAGGTCACTGCGATTCCCGCGATGCCCTTACCGGTGATGGACGAGACCACAGAGCCCTCCTCGACCAGTTCCTGCTCCCATTCCAGCACGTGCTGAACACGGCTATTGGCGAGGATTTTCAACACTTGCGCGCCCACGCCCAACGACATCGCGTTGGCCGGTGACAGGCGCGCCAATCGCTCAGCGCCCAGGCGAAGCGCGAAACCGCCGTCCGTCACATCATCGCAGCGCACGGAGAACCGCATGCCGAGGGCCGAGGGCCGGTGCGCAACGCCGAGCGCGGGTTCGAAGCGCAGCCCCAGCGCCACAGGACCGGTACCGGTCAATCCCAAGGCCAGGTCTTGCTCGAACAATGGACTGTCATCCTCGAACAGCACTTCGAGAATGTGTGTACCTCGGCGCCGCGGGAAGAAGGTTTGACTGCCCCACGGCTGTTCGTCATGGCCATCGAAGCGCACCCGCACACCCTCCCAAGGGTCACGGGCGAGTGCGATAAAAGACAAGGCGCGCTGCTCTTCATAATCGTCAAACGGGCTGCGCACATTGGCCACCACCTCCTGCTGACCGGCGGTGCCCGGCGTCAAGCCAAAGCCCGACCAGCCAAGGTCATCGCTGGCGACTGTTTCGAGGCCGGCCGCCGTCTTCCACTGCACCGCCACCTGCGCCACCGCCTGGCCGGTGAATGCCGAAACCACCCTGACCCAACTCCAGGCTTTATCCTTGCCGATGACGGCATCAACCGCAGACTCGTGCCAGCCGCCAATGCGCAATTTGTTGTGGGCGAGCCGCATCGGGTTGGCGCTCATGGACAGACTCAATGCAGGCAGAAAAAGCCCGAGCGTAAAGTCGCCGGAGTCCTTGCTCGCAGTGAAGTCCAGGCTCCATCCAATACCTCCATCGCTCAGCGTCTGGGAAATATCGAGCGGCGGGTCGACGCTTGCGTCCAGCTCGCCGGCCGGTGTTCCCTGCCACATCAACGTTCCCTGCAACCCCACCAACGGACTCAATGCATTGGGTAAATAGCGCACGTTGTGCCTGGCGCCGATGCACGGAAACAACGTCTGACCGGCTATTGTCGCGGTCACCTGATCCAGCATCACCGTCAGTTCATCCATCAGATCAGTGGCGATCAGCCGACCGAACAACTCTCGGGGTGACGCCAGCACCGGGCTGCTCAATACCAGACTGAACAGGCTGCTGCTGCTCGATGCAACTTGTGAACTGAACGTCCATTCCAGCCCCTTCGATTCCAGCTTCAAGGGCACGCCGATACCTGCGACGGTCAAGCCGATTTCCGGCGACTCACCACGCCACTGCAGCGTCACCAACTGATCGAGCAACGAACTGCCAGCCGTCGCTTCAATGCGCAGGGTGTGCGAAGCCCCACGCCAGCACAACAAGCCCAGCTCGGTCAGATCCACTTCAGTGTTGTCGAACAAAATCCTGATCTGATTCTTCCAGGGACTGCTCGGCAATGCCTTGACTGCAAACGGGTGCTCCATTGCCACCGCATCGGCGTGCGCCCTGACGCGGGCGGTCACCACCAGGTCGCCACCAAGGGAGGGCTGGTAAAAAATGTTGGCCCAGCCACCGCTACCTGACCGGGTCGAAATCGTGCCTTCGGGCGTCAGCCAGTCGACCAATGCATTGTTGACCGGATCGCCGTCGCCGCTGGTGACCACGTGCACCACTTGCACCCGCAGCAGGACGCTTTCGCGCTCATCCACCACAGGAAACTTGTTGGCCTCCTGAACGTCGCCGATGCGCACCAGATTGCGTGCCAGTGACATCGGTTTCCTGTCGGAGGGCAGCAGCAGCTTCGAGCATGACAACTGCAACAAGAAGCGCCCATCGAGCTCGTCCTGGCAGATCAACGCCCAGTCCAAATCCGCTACGCCGACAGGTATCGACTGTTCCAGCTCCGGGCGCACTTGCACGCCCAACTGTGCCGCAGAATCGCCTTCCCAGCGCATGGCCAACTCGGTGCCACGCAACACCTCGGGCAGCCGCACACTCACCTGATAGGTAGAACCACGATTGGGATATCCGGTCGTTTGCGCCCAGGGCAAGGCGTTGCCCTCGACCACCGCCAGCACCTCCTTCCATGGATCGGTCGCGAGCACCCGAACATCCAGCGTTGTAGTCTCGACACCACTGGCATAGTACGGACTCGTTACCGAGGCTTTGATAGCAACGTCGCCCGCAGTCGTGGGCAGGAAATCGAAGTATGCCCACCCCTCGGAATCGGTGGACGTAGTGCCGAGAACCCCCTGCCCGTCGATCGCCCAGGTCACCGTGCGCCCGGCCAGAAACTGACCGGTGTACCAGGAGGCCACTCGCACGCCTAGCCGCACCGATTGCGCCAACTCCAGCACCGGGTAGTACGCGGCCTCCAGTTCCTCGCGAAACACCAGCCGATGATGGCCCAGCGAGGCCCGTATCGGGTAAGGCGCAGCGGTGTACTGGTTCACCAGGTTCACCGTGAACAGGTAAGGATCCTGACCATCATCGATCAACGGACACTGCAAGACCCTCGGTAAATCCAGCGGATGATCGACGCCCCAGTCAGGCGCCGTGGTAACGGCGCCTTGCGGGTTGTCGTCGCTGATCAACGCAGCCTTGGTGTAGAGCCAGGGGCTGTCGGGTTCGGGAACACATTCAAGCCGATGCTGAAAGCCACCGTCCACGCCCAGGCACAGGTAGAGCAACCCGCTGGCCGGCAATTGCTCCTCGTCCAGCTTCAGTGTTTGCAGCACCACTGGCTCAAGGTGCAGGGCCAGATGAATGCGAGTGATCAGGATCCTCAGGTGATAGTCATCGGGATCAGCATTGGCTGGAGCGACCACCGTGACACGGATCTTGTCCAGGCGCTGCAACGGCAGATCGAACGGAGCGTTGTACTCGATCGGCTTGAATACCAGCGGCTGGCCGCTGGCGATCCGTGCCTGGTCTTCTGCAAGGTTGCGAGTGCTGCCCGGCGGCAACGGGATTTCTCTCAACACGGTTCCATCGTCAGCCGTGATGAGCATGCGGCCCGCTTCGGCATGCCGCGTTTCATACAGAAAACTCAATACATACCTGGCGCGGGCATCCGGCTTTACCGGTACGGTGACCTGCTGCCAGGCAGAACCAAGGTTGCCCGCAGACAGCAGCTTGATCGGTACGCCGTCATAGACCTCGCCGACGACTGCGACCTCGCGCTTGTTGGCACCTCGCGTCCAGTTGTCCATGCCCTGGCTGAATTCACCATTGAGCAGCAGACTGTCATTGGCCTGAACGACTGGATCAAACATGATTGCCTGCTCCTTTGACATTGCGTGACTGACGGGAACTCATTGCCCGGGTGACCAGGTCTTTGACAGCAAGGGTAAACGTCGGCTCACCGGCCTTGGCCGTGTAGCGGATACGCACGATGACGTCGGTGAGCGATTTGAGCATCGGCGCTTGCCGCTCGCTCTCGGGCCACGGAAAGTGCAACTGCCAGCGCGACACCGCTCCGGTGTTCTCGAACGGATTGAGCAAGCCTTCATCCGGTTTGCTGGCGTTCATGCCGGTGTCGGCGAGGCCCACCGATAAACCGATCTGCTGGCCACTGCGCAGATTGAACTGAACATCAGGTGGCGCCACTGCGCCTGTCGGCTGGTGCAGGTACTCGACCGAACGCGCCGTTGCCCGGGTGGCGGTCATGCTGCCGACCTGACGCAGCGTCGCCTGAACATCCTGGTAAGGGCCGGTCAGCACCGGAAGATCGACTTCGATCAGGTTGATCAGCCGGCAGTATTCCCCCGGATGATCACGATCGAACAGCAACTGCGTCAGCTGGAATTCCAGAGTGCCCTTGGCGATCAAGTCCTGCAGCGCCAGCGACCAGTTGGTAAACCCGCTCTGCGGATCGGCCGAATCATCAAACAGTTGCCGCAACGAAACGGTTTTCACCCGCTCCAGACGGCGCTCATGGCTTTGCAGATACAGGCGGTCCATGCGCAGCAGATATTCGCGCAAATGCTCACCGGCGGTCAGGCCGTGACGGTTGTCCAGCCAGACTTGTGGCAACGCATCGTCGGTGTCGTCTTCACCTGTTTCGGCACTCAGCGACGCGCGGGCACTCAGACACAGGCTGACCACCGCATCGTAGGCCTGATAGTGCAAGGCTTTGAGTTGCCCCAACAGCCAGCCGAACAATTCAGCGTTGCTTGCGCGCTTTTTCAGGTAGTTGTAGAGGGTCAATGCTTGAGCGTTGGCGCGCAAGGTCTGCTCCAGACTGGCCCTGGCCGCTTCCAGCGCAAACGCCTGCGCGGCAAGTTGCTCGTCAATGGCTTGCACCTCGGACCGAGCCTGATCGCGTTGCAACTCCCACTCTCGGCGACGCAGGCGATAACTCTCGATGAGTGCCTGTTTTTCCGCGTCGGTCTGCAGGGCCATGGCGCCGATTTGCAACCCGAAGACCACTGCATCGGTGATGGCATCGTAGCGACTGCCACCGACGGCCATGCCGAAAATATTCGGCAGATTGGCCAGCACTGCCCCTCCGCCCTTCAGCGCGACGGCGCCCAGATTCAGATCTTTGGTGATCTGCAGTTTTTCCATGACCTGATATTCAGCATCGGTCACGTTCTCGTCGTACCAGGCCTGATACCGGTCGGCCCGCTCCTGCACCATGCTGCGGCTCTGAGCCAGCGCGGTAACGCTCGCCTGCAAATGGGCAATCGATTGCTCCTGCACAATGCGTGCATAGTCGCCCAGCTCCTTCATGTGTTCCTGTTGCATTTCCTCCTGCTCAGCGCGGTCACGTTGTTCGATCAGGCGCAAAACCTGACTGCCGTATTCCTGCAGGGTCTGCACCGCACGCAGTGCCGACTCGTAAGTGACCCGCCAGCGAAACGCGCCCACCACCAGACGGCCGCCCATTGGCCGAGGCCCGCCGATACCGCCGCCGGCCAGGTCGCGCAACAGTTGATTGGGATCGGTGGGCGGGCTGAACAGCGGAACGTTCAGCGGTTTGCCATCCAGGGTCAGATTGTTGCGCAAATTGTTCAGGCGCTGGCCGGGCCAGTCGTACAGTTCGAGCAACTGTTCATTGATTGGCGTTTTGAACGGCTCGTTCGCCAGTAATCCCATCAGTGGCGCCGCTTCGGCGACCGCTGGAATCTGCGCGAGGGAATACGCCAACTCACGTTCAAACTGCTCGAGCGCCGGACGTGTATTGCCCTGTTTCAGCAAGCTGTCGACCGTCTGCGCTTCCCAGCGAGCCACAGCCCGGGCCGAGGGCGGTTTACCCATCAGAAATTCTGCCTGCACGTAACACAACTTCGCGGCCACCAGCGCATCGCGGGTAAGCTGGCGGTAATACCAGTCACCCCAGGCGATGAGGTTTTTCACATACTCGGTGAATACCAGTTTGCTGTAGTGCTCGGGCGCCGCGTAAGCAATCGCATCCGGATCGGTGGGCATCCGCACTTCGTGGCCCAGGTTGCCCGTCTCCTGAAGCGGACGGCAGCGCCAGTAACGGGGTTTCGGTGGAGAGTCCGACGTTGCGATGGCTTGCGGATCGAACAGGTAATGCAGCCAGTTTTGTGCCTCGGCAAACCGGTCTTCGGCTCGCAGACGCGCGGAGACCAGGTGCGGCAAGTGAAAAAACAGCTCCCAGAAATACAAGCCATTCGCGCCGTTGAATGCCCCGTTCGGCTCCGTGAACTTATCGTCTGCCTCAGGGGCGGGTTCTTGCAGAAACTGCGTGTTCCAATCCAGCACCGCATCGACCGAGATGTTGCTGCGCTGTACCAGATCGGGACCGAACAGAGAGTTCAAACGCGCGCGGGGCAGCATTGCGGTCTGTCTGAAAGCGATGAACTGCGCCGCATCCCGGGTGTTTTTTTCCAGTGTCGGCGGGAGTGAACGGACGAAATCCCCCAACGACACCTTAAAGACCCGATTGCCGTAGGTTGGGTTACTCAGCGTGAATGTGGCCCCGCCTACAAACCCTCCTTTATTCCGTTTCAGCAATAGCCAGTCCGTTGCCCAGCCACCGGCAATGGGGAATGATCCCTTGACCTCCGCCGGATCTTCGCCCGCCCCGTGACTCAGCGTCAAAGTGAACTCGGCACTGGCGCTGCTCGCCAGATTTCTTGCCCTGCATTGTCCTCGAACCCAGAGATAGTCCTGGTTACCCACCTCTGCAAACACCGCCTGCAAGGTGAAGTAAGGCGCCATAACGCCTGTCCCCGGCCCTTCGAGCGCAATCGTCGGCTGAGTCGCAGGGGTCAACGGGTGCTGAACGACCAGTACATCGGTAAAGCGATGCGTCGCCAGGTGGTCGAGCCAACTGCCATCGTCTTCAGGCAGCGGACGAAACAACACGTCGCGCGTCGCACCGACTTCCAAGTCGCTGCCGTTGGTGAGCCATACACCCAACCGGCCCTTGGGGTGGTACGCGTCGGTCAGCGTGGTCGCAATCAGCCGCGCGCCCGCGCTTTTATCCGTGTCTTGTTCACTGCTGTGCAGGCTCAAGGGCGCCGACCAGTCCCCACTCTGGTTCATGAACGCCAGATTGATGTCCAGTCGGTTCGGCAGGCTACGCTCCCCTGCCAGCCCCTTCACCTCGTCGCGCCACTCGGCCCAGACCAGGCACAAACGACCGCTCCAGAACACCGGCCGCACATCCAGCACCCGGCCCCCCACCGGAATCTCGATCGCTTGCCATTCATCCCAAGCCGCTGGATTGACGGGTTCACCCGCTGTGGTCAGTTCGATCTCGGCCTTGCGCCAGAAATACTGAAACGGCTGCACCCGCTGCCGACCGACAAAATAGTAGGTGGCGCGAACCGCCGAATCGCCGTCCAGACAGCCACTGATAACGTCCAGGTTGCAGGTTTGTTCGAACGCTTTCAAATAACCCTGCAAGGCACGTTGCACCGAATCGCCGCTCAGGCGTGTCTGGTTCAAGTCATTTTCCAGCGCCTTGAACAGACGGGTTTTGCGCTGCCGCACGAACGGGGTGATGAAGTTTTCCGGGTGGAGCGCAATCATCGTCAGCGCAGCCCAGTCCGGATAGTTGTTGTACAGTTCCCAGAGCTGCAGATCGGCCTTATCGAACTCGACCTTTTCGTATCCGGGTTCAAGTTTGCGATAGGCCGCATGAATGAATTGCTGTGCACAGCTCGTCGCTTCCGCCACCCAGGAACTTTGCACCGGGTAATTATCCTGCGGGTCCAGACGCAACAGTTCGAACAGATCCTGTGGCGTTCTCACAAAGGCGTAACGGTCTTTGGCGACATGGCCGATGCAATATTCGACCAAGGCGTTACGGCGTTTTTCCAACAGTTCAGCCAGATTGCTCTGAGTCATGGTCTGTTCTTCCTGCGTCCTGGAGCACACGCGCCGTCAACGGGCGCAGTCATGGGGTAACTGGCGGATCGTCGAACTTGATGGGCTCAAAAAGCGCGGTGTTGGAACTGGCCTCGCACAACACGCTGAACCTGAAGGTGCCACCAGACGGGCTCGACACATACACCTTCGTGATGCCCTCGGCATCGGTGTAAGTCTGTTCAGGGCGGATCACCGCCACGGGGAGTCGCGTACCGTCCTGTGCCTCGGCAAGCCAGCGCACCAGACGGTTGCGTCCGAGGTTTTTATAGTCATCGCGCAGCGTGGCGGTCAGCATGAACTTCTGCCCCGCCGGTATTGGCGCTTCAGGTACCAGAGACATCTGTGGCGGAGGGAAAAACAGCGTCTGAGCGTCATCGGAGACAGTGACGAGCGGTGCCTGCTGCGCATCGATCAGGGCCACCCAGAACAAAGGCACCTCCTGCCCCATGAGCTTGCCCGGCAGGTATTCGACCTGCACCGTGCCATCGACTTCCGTGGCTTTCGCAACGACAGTGCCCAGGCTCGTCTGCCAGTGCACGTACACGCCGCTCAACGCTTTGCCGCCGGGAGTCTTGAGCGTCACGGTAAAGATGATTTTTTCATCAGGCTTGTTGGCCACAACCTCAGTCTTGTCTGCGGTACAGGTCATGCTGACCAGCGGTTCAGGCACCTCATCGGCGAAAGACACCATCGGTGCCCGGGTTTCCGAGAGGCTGAGCACGGCGCGTTCGGCGGCGACTCGGTAAGCGTCCTTGTCGATCGCTTCAGGCAGATTGCCCAGCAGAAAAATCGTCTGGGCATCCATGCCACTGTGCGCCGCCAGTACGCGTATGCGCAGCAGCAGGTCCAGTTGACTGAGGTTCTTCAGAATCTTGAGATCAGGGTCGATGTGAATGACGCACTCGTGCACTTCCTGCACGCTCCAGTCAAAAAATGCCGCGAGCCGCCGTAATGCCGCCTGCTCCGCGAGCCACAACGCATCGGCAGACAGATCATCGGCCAGGGCATTGACCTCGCGCAGATAGTCGAGCAATTTTTCGGCAGGCTGCTCGCTCAACTCGAACGCCCGAGTCAACGCGCTCAGGAAATACAGTGTGCGCACCGACAACAGATGCCAGTCTTGCCGGTCTTGCTGGTCCATCCAGGCCTTGTGGCCGTACTGCAGAAAGTCCTCCAGCAGCCGGGCACTCAGGTTCAGCTTGCTCACCACCGCAGCGCGCCGCCGCACATCGGCCAACAGGCTCAACAAGGGAGCCGGCTGCTCGGACGCATGTGCTCGCGCCTGCAGTGCTGACGGCTCGGCACGTTCCAGCACCTGAGCCAACAGTTGATACACCGTGGACTGCGCCCAGGTCAGTATCCGCAGCGAACGTTCGGCGTCGAGTGCGGTGTAGACCGCCAGACACTCTCTGGCAACCGACGCTTGGGCCTCCCGTGCCTTTATCAGCACGCTCAACATGCGTTCGACGATGATCGCCCGCGCTCCGGCGTCGTTTTCACCGAGTCCGTCCCTGACCGCCTGATCAAGCTTTTCTCTGGCAAAGAGCAGGTAATCCGCCTCAGGCAAATCCAATGCAATGACCAGCCCCGTGGCGTCGACCAGCTCTGCCAGTAATTGCAGCCAGTCCAGCCCGACCAGCAAGGGGACGCCGGCCGTCTGCAGTCCGGCATTGCTGAACAATGCGGCCGGCAGCAGGTTGCGAATCTGCTCGAACAACTGGCGTTCAGCCTCCGTGGCCACCGCCAATGCCTGGGGTGGTGCCACCTGCTGCAACATCCACAACACCGGCATGTCACGCTCCTTGCACCAGGACGCGCAGGATTGCATGGCATGAATCAGGTTGAGAACGTCAGGAGGGGTTTCCTCATCGCGGCGCTCGCCCACCTGTGGCAGCCCTGCCAAGCCGTTGAGCCAGCTCTTGCCGCCCAACAGGGTCAGCATCAGCACGCCTTCGACCGGTGTAATGCCCAGCAACCGCGGCAACTTCACCAGCCGGTAAAAACTCGAGATCACCGCCGTGCTGCGCTTGAGTTTGTCCCCCAGCTCATGCGCCTCGGCAATGGCCGCCGCCAGGTAAGCGTAGGTCTGCAAATCGATACTCAAACCGCTGCACAACTGACTGATCGTCAAATCGCTCTCGCCTTGCGCCGGCAGTGTCGAAAACTCGCCATTGTCCAGCCGCATTGGCTGGCGATAGTCACCCTGACTGTTGAAGGTACGGTCAAACAACGAGGGCACCTGCGCCCGGCCATAGATCGACATTTCATCGATAAACGCCGCGAAGTCCTGGGCCGTGCAACCGTAGTGCTCGCGCAGTGACTGAAACAACCCCAGCGCATGCACGCTGTGCGTGGAAATCCAGTACGGATGTGCGGGTGTTGCCCCACGCGCCTCGGCATGGATGGCTGCTGCCAGAAGTGCATCCACCTGGTCGCTCGGCAAGTCCAGCCATTGGTCCAGACGCAGCTTGCGATTCATTCGCTCGTAGCGATCAATCGTCGTCGGCTCTTGCGTCAAGCGATGAAGTAACCCTCCGCCGCCCCCCCTGTAGTCGATATTGAGCACCGGCGATGTGCCGGCGTTGATAAAGACCGATCCGCAACGATGACTTTCCATTTCCCCCGGCGGGGAGTTTTCGTAAACAGTCACATTGGCCGAACGAGTCGGGGCGAACTCGCGAATCGACAGCAACGCCTCCAGGCCCCGCGAGTCCTGTCGGGTGCGATCACCGAAGAACTTCGCCTGATTGAGGTTTAACCATTCAGTACCGAAGGCACCAAAATTACGCGCGTAGTACGCATCCCGTGCATCGCCGTCCTCTGGGTCCACGGGGGCTTCCGTCAGTAACTCACGCTGATACGGGCCCAGTCGCGAGGCATGGCTCAGCGCGCGTCCGGCATCGGTGTCCCACGCTTCAGGCTGCAAAAAATAGGGATAGGCCAGGTCCACCATGTGGGTGATATCGCCCACCGAAAAACCGTGTTGACGGGCGACGAAATCGAGCGTGACCCAATGCTGAAAATACGGTAATCCATTGGGGTAACGTGCCTCGACGAGGGCATCCTCCAGATACAGCTTTTTGGGGCTGTTTGTACTGATGAAGGTTTCCAGCACCGGGACAATGACCTCCAGCGCCGAGATCGCTTGATGCACGGCGTTGAAGTCGACAAGCAAATGTTTGAGATCCTGGCGGCGCAGGTGCAAATCCAGTTTGCTCGCGTCACCTTCAGGAAAGATCCGCTGATCGATCCAGCGTAACAATTCGATCAGATAGGCCACTGGCGAGTTCATCGCTTCGAGTGCCTGAGGCGGACAAAACTCATCGAACTTCGGATTGAACAGTCGCTCGTAGCTCGGCCCGTCAACGATCGACAGCAAACCACTGCCAGGATGGACCGATTGCGTCGAAGAATGGCGCAACGAGTGCTCGATGAAACGACGTCGCACGAAGATCGCCAAACTGTTGGCCCTGCGCAAAAATGCCTGCGCGTCCTCGGGATGCATGCTGTAGTCGTCGACCAACCCGCGAACGCCGTGCTCCACCACATGAAAAATGGACCCGCCGCGCTCCAGATAGGTGCAGAAATCAACATAGCTGTCGCGTTGCGCTTCGCTGAACACCTGCTCCAGCAGTTGCTCAACGGGACGAATCACGGGGTTAGTCATGGTCGGGTTCCCTGTATCGTTGTCGTGTCAGAACGTTTTTTCGCCTGACGAGCCGATGCCTTCATGCTTGAATCTGAGCCACGCGACGGCTGGGCGTCTACTGTCATAAATGACAGTAGACGCCACCACTCATCGGAAAAAAATCAATTCTCAGGTGGCGATGGCACGTCGAAACGCTCGCTTTCGACCCAGTCGGACAGGGTCGAATTGTCCGCACCGTCAGTGATGGTCTGCTGGAATCGGCACCAGTGGCCACCAGGACTCAGCGTTTGCGTCGCCTCGCCGCGCCAGCCCTGCGCGGTGACGGCAAGGTCTGCGCTCAGGGCTTGTTCCGGGTCGAACCAGGTCACCACCCGCCCGACGCCGGTGCGCCCTTTACCGACGAAACGAAGCGGATTTTCGACCCAGCGTCCCGGCGCCGGCTCATCGATGACAGGCCGATAAGTGCCGAGCACTACAGGGTGCGGGGCTGAGGCGGCAGAAACAAAACCGTCACGCGAGGACACCGCCACCAAATCGCAGGCGCCGGCGGGCTGGTCCGGTTTAAGCGTCAATGACCAGGTACGATTCGCCAGCACAGGACTGTGTCCGAGCAGCGTCGCCTTATCGCTTTTCAGCGTCACCGTAACCATGTCTCCCGAATGGCCGAAGCCGGAAACATCGGCGGAGTCACCGATATGCACGCCCCGCCCGGGGCTTTCGATATGCGGCGCGGCGGGCACCACCTGGTAAGTGCGTACAGGGCTGTCCTTCGACTCATAGGTCTGGAAGATTTGCCTGGCCTTCACGGTGTAGTTGCCGACCGGCAACGTTACTTCGGCTTGCCATTTGCCCTCGGCACCGACCGGGACTTTATCGAGCAGGATTTCGCTCGGGTTCTCCCGCCGGATGGTCACCTGGCCGAACGGTTCGCCGGTGCCTGAAAGCATTGAGGTTCGCGCCAACGACTGATTGGGCGCCGGCACCTCGATGACGGGCGGCAACAGCACCACGAAACAGCTGCGCACATCACTGCGCGGGGATTCCCTGCCAGCGATGGTCTGTGCGGCGTCGATCTGGTATTTGCGAAAGTCGAGTTTTTTCAGTTCGATGAACCAGGGACCATGCGCCGTCAGCCGTTTCGGCTCGCCCAAAGCCCGGCCGTACTGCGCGTCGCGCAGTTGCAGCGTGGCACCGCTGAACCCGTTGGTTCCGCGCACGATCAGGTCGTAGTGTGCATCTGCGTCTTCAGTCGGTTCGGTGATCACCGGCTTTTCCGGGCTGACCCAGAACGTTTGCGTCGCTGCCGGCGAGGCGCGTCCTGCCACGGTCTGTATCACCGTGACGGTATGCTCCTTGTCCGGTGCAAACCCGATGTCACGTTTGAAAGCCCAAGTGCCGCTGCTGCCATTGGGTCGGTGTTCGCTCGTACTGTCGCTGTACTTCAGGCTGAGTGTCGCGCCGGGCCAGCAGGTGCCGGAGATTTTCGGCGACAGGCCGTCATCCTCGACGGCGGTGATCAGCGGTGCCAGCAGCGGCACGCTGATGGTCATTTCCACCGGGTCGGAGGCCAGAGCACCGTCTTTTTGCACCACCAGCACAACCTTGCTGGTGTTCGGCTCCCAGCGTGATGATGCCTGTATCCGCCAGCCCTGAGCCGTGACCGCTGCCGGCGGTGCAAGCGACGCGCCGGTCGCTTTGTCCGTCACGTGCACCGTGGCTCCGCTGACTCCTTTGCCAGTCAGAATCGGCGTGTAATCGACCACGGTGTAAGCCAGGTCAGTCGGCGCAGGAAAACGGTCGATATTGATGATCCGTTCGACCGCTTGCGACACCGCATTCCCCAGCTTCTGCCGCACCTGCACCGTGCGTGTCGAACCCGGTGCCCAGGCCTGCAATGCCCGGCTCGACCAGCCTTGCGCCGTGACGGTTGCCGGCGGCGTGACCGCGCTGCCATCTGCCTTGTCCGTGATCTCGACCGATGCGCCGGTAACGCCTTTACCGGTGAACGTCGGGGTGTAATTGGTAATGGTGTGGGTCACATCCGTGGGCGGCGGCAGGGTTGATGACACCTTGAACAGGTACTCCAGCGAAGGAATCCAGCCGCCGGCGTTATCGGAAACCTTCTGCACGACCTTCAGGTCGTAATCGCCGATGGGCCAGTTCTGCGAGGTCGTCGTCCAGCGTCCTCCCTGCACGATCACGGTGGGCGGTGGCGTCGCACCTGTCGGGTCTTTGACGATCGTGATCTCGACCGTGGCGTCGGTAAAACCTGCGCCGGAAAACTCGGCAGTGGTGAGGGTCGGGTAGCTGACGCTGACGGCGGTCAGTGCTGGAGGGCGGACTTTGAACGTTCGAGCCAGACTACGATCGGACGACTGACCTTGAAACGTTTGTTCCGCCACAATCGTATTAGTGCCCGGGGGCAGTGGCTGCAATGCGTAGGTGCTCCACTTTCCATTGCTGCCCACCGTTGCCCTGCCAACGACTTCCGTCGTCCGGTCCTGATAAACGACGACGGCTGCCCCAACTGTCCCCTCTCCTTCAAATAAAGGTGTACGGGTTACATAAGCGCCGGTAACAGGGACCACAATCACGGGAATACCGAACTCTACGACGGTGATCGGCACCTCATTCGACCATTGTAGAAATTGATTGGAATAGCTTGCCTCTGCTACCAGAACAATTCTGCGCAATGGAAGCTCTACGTTCAGCTTCACGTCGAATCGATTGCCTGCCACAGCACCGCTGCCGTATAGAACCACCCCGCTGCCGGCTTCATAGATGCGTACGTCGGTACCGCTATGCCCATCACCGGAAATCGTCGGCAGACGTTCATTGACCAGCACGTCATCATTCGCCGGCGAAGTGATTTTCAAGGTTTTGGCTACGGTGACGGGTACCAGCGCCGAATTGTCCGACCGCACTGAATTGACAATCTGCACAGCGCCGAACTGATGTAACCCTTCCTCAAGATTATCGACTTGAACCGACCAGCTGCCGTCCCCCGAAGCAGTCCCTCTCCAGGTTCTGTTGTCAGGCACCCGGTATAGTTCGATGCTGGCGTCAGGGTAGGCGCCCCTCCCGGAAATGACGGGATTGGGACCCACTAGCGCCGGAGGGGCAATCAGGGTTACGGGTTTGATAACACGAAATTTCCCGGAGAATCCCCAATCAGACCACACCCCCTGCGCATCGAATTGGGTATGTATTTCGCAGTCCGGCCCTTGTTCGAGCTGATCAAGGGTGAACTCGTAGTAGTAACCGTTGTGCGTACCCGTGATTTCCAGCCTGTAGTCCGGATTGTAAATATGGACTTTCCATTTGCCATTGCGATTGAACCCGAAATTGCAGCGAACTCGTAATGGCAGTTTTTGCATGGTTCCCGATAGCGGGACGGAAAACGTTGGGGCAGCCCATCCGGTTACAACAGGATCATCTGGTTCTTCGCTCATGACAGGTGAACTCCTGGACTGTTTGACGGGCTGGTCTTGCTCCGTTTTGTATCGCCATTGAGGAGTAAGTCACACCTGTAAAATCTGACAGTCCGGACGAACGGTAGCGTTGCGTGGCGGTGTATTTCGTGGTGTTTCTCCAGCGCGCCGGGAGGCTACAACGCCTTGCGCCTTTGCCTACAGATCCGCCAGAATCCGCTGGCTTGTGCGCTTTGCTGATGCCCCGTAACGTGGTCCATGCCGCTGCCAATCAGTGGTCGGGTTTAGTCGCCCGGGGGGTATACGAATGTGCATAAGCGTCATCAAGTCGGGTATTCCCTATCCCCGCACTCGATGGTGGCTGTTCGCAGGGCGCCCTCGGGCGCGCCGGTATTTCGTATGCCTCCCGGTCGACTAACCTGCTTACAGCCGCCACCCTAATTCGTTTAGTCGCGAATCGGTCGTGGCCCTACTTAGAGGCAATACGATCATGTTCAAAGCAACTCCGAATCCACCCGAAACAGACCCCGCCGATACCTCCCCCTACGCATCCTCCGATTCCCGAAAACTCCACGAAGCCGCCGAACGCGCCCTCGACCATTACCTCAAACCCGAACCGCCCTCGCGCAATTCCGTTGATCGCGGCATGCAGATGTTCGTGGTCGCGCCTGACCTCAATCCCGAAGCCATCGCCATCCAGACCTACGAAACGTTTTCGTCGGTGAGCATTCTGCTGCTGGATCTGGCGGACAGCCTGGAAGACAAACCACGGCATCTGGCGATGGCGATCTATCAGTTGAGCGAGATGGGTTTGTTGCTGGCGGAGAAGACGCTGGACAGTGAGCGGGCGATTGCTGTGGCCTAGGCGTCGATGACGGGGCGTCTGTACTGACGCTTTCGCGGGCAAGCCCGCGCCCACAGTGGCCAGTGGTGATCACAAAGTTGTGTACGCCAGCGATCCTTGTGGGAGCGAGCTTGCTCGCGAAGCTTCTGGCAGTTTGACGTCAGGCAGAAGCCGGCAATGGCTGAAAACTGAAGTACTGGCGCAACGCCTCGACCAGTTGCCCGTATTCCGCCGGAGGACGCTGCAGGCTGAAGCCGGCGTCGTAGTGCATCGGGGTCGCGTCTTCATGGCACCACAGGCAGCACGCGGTGAGGTCGATCACCTGCTGCAGGCCATCGCCGCACGGGAGCTTGAGACGCAGGCTGAAATCGACACCGGTCATCATCGGCAACTGGCTGATGAGCATCAGCCCGTCTTCGGACACGTTGCCCAGAAAGCCGATGGGTTTGTCGGTGACGCTGTTGAACACCCGGAGGAAGTACGGCAACTGATGCCGTTCGATTCGTCGGTCGGTAAACATGCGCAGTACGCCATGCAAGGCTCCATCACAGAGCCGCACCTTTGCTTCGGAACACGCCGGTATCGCAGACGCGCTCTCCCCGCTTCCGGTGGGATGGTCGCCAATACGCCATCACCTCAACCACGACCAGTCGCAGGTGTTGCCCCGATCCAGACGTCAGGCGCTGAACCGGATCACTGGACTATAGCTCACCTTGTACAGTCAGCCAGCGTTTGTATGACAACCAGCATCAGAAGCGTTGCGGGCTCGGCACTGCCGCTGCACTGCGCGTCGGGTAGTGGCCCAGGCTCTGCAGGGTTTCCAGGCGCGCACGGGCGCGGAAGGCATATTCGCTGTTGGGGTACGAGGCGATGATGAACTGGTAGGTCTGCGCCGCGTCGATGTACATTTTTTGCCGTTCCAGGCACTGGCCGCGCATCATCGACACTTCCGGCCACACATAAGGGCGGGCCCGGCTGTCGCGTTCGACCTTGGACAGCTCGAGCATCACTTGCTCGCAATTGCCCCGGTCGTAGGCGCTGTAAGCGTTATTCAAATGGTGATTCATCGCCCAACGGGTACATCCCGTGGCAGCGAGGGCGCTGAGGGCAAGGGCGGCAATGGGCAACAATCGCATGAGGGTTCTCCTGTCTTGAGCAGTGTATCGACCTTGCGCGAAAAATCTTCAATGCCGCCATCGTCAGCGTGGTATCAGTGCGTGGCGTCCTCGGGAGGGTTGGCATCGCCATTCGGTGCAGAGGGGGTTGACTCCAGATGGATGGTCACAATCGGTGACCTTGGCGAAACCGTGCCGTCCTGACTTCTTTCAACAACATAAAAACCGAATTGACTCAGATCCAGGAACGTAAGCCAACTCCCGTTGCTACTGATCAATTGGCCAAACAGCTGATTCAAGGGATCCTTGGTGCTGTAGGCGACCGCGAAATTACCGGGTGTTCCTGTTCCCTCCACTCGAAAACGGACACCTGGCTTGTCGCCATCTTTTGGGCTTTCAATCACTGGCGGCTCCAGCGCTTTGCGTGCTGTTTTTTTTGCTGTCATGTCATTAGCCTCACGGCCCCGCCAACCGTTGGCGGGATTCAATCTGTATATCGATCGAAAAACCGCGTGCCACCTGTAAGAAATACCAGTACCGACGAGCGGCAGCGGTGGCCGGTCAGAGTCGTTGAAAAGAACCACGTTCAATAAAGAAAACAATAAGTAGTGCAAACGAACAATGACTACACCCTCGGAGCATAGTAGCCTCTGCTAGCGCTTGAACTCAGGAGTCTTTGCATGTCCGTCCGTCGTACCAAAATCGTCGCTACCCTTGGCCCGGCCAGTAACTCGCCGGAAGTTCTCGAACAGCTGATTCTGGCTGGCCTGGACGTCGCCCGTCTGAACTTCTCCCACGGCACCCCCGACGAGCACAAGGCTCGCGCGAAGCTGGTGCGTGACCTGGCTGCCAAGCACGGTCGCTTCGTCGCCCTGCTGGGTGACCTGCAAGGCCCGAAAATCCGTATCGCCAAATTCGCCAACAAGAAGATCGAGCTGAAGATCGGTGACAAATTCACCTTCTCCACCAGCCATCCGTTGACCGAAGGCAACCAGCAAGTGGTCGGCATCGACTACCCGGATCTGGTCAAGGACTGCGGCGTGGGCGACGAGCTGCTGCTCGACGACGGCCGTGTGGTGATGCGCGTCGACACCGCGACCGCCACCGAACTGCATTGCACCGTGACCATCGGCGGCCCGCTGTCCGACCATAAAGGCATCAACCGTCGCGGTGGCGGCCTGACCGCACCGGCCCTGACTGAAAAAGACAAGGCCGACATCAAGCTCGCCGCAGAAATGGAAGTCGACTACCTCGCGGTGTCCTTCCCGCGTGACGCTGCCGACATGAACTACGCCCGTCAACTGCGCGACGAAGCCGGCGGTACTGCCTGGCTGGTGGCGAAGATCGAACGCGCCGAAGCCGTGGCCGACGACGAAACCCTCGACGAACTGATCAAGGCGTCCGACGCGGTAATGGTTGCCCGTGGTGACCTCGGTGTGGAAATCGGCGACGCGGAGCTGGTGGGCATTCAGAAGAAAATCATTCTGCACGCTCGCCGCCACAACAAGGCAGTGATCGTCGCGACCCAGATGATGGAGTCGATGATCCAGAACCCGATGCCGACCCGTGCCGAAGTGTCCGACGTGGCCAACGCCGTGCTCGACTACACCGACGCCGTGATGCTCTCGGCCGAATCCGCTGCCGGTCTGTACCCGCTGGAAGCCGTTCAGGCGATGGCGCGCATCTGCGTCGGCGCTGAAAAGCACCCGACCAGCAAGACCTCCAGCCACCGCATCGGCAAGGTCTTCGAAAGCTGCGACCAGAGCATCGCCCTGGCCGCCATGTACACCGCCAACCACTTCCCTGGCGTGAAAGCGATCATCGCGCTGACTGAAAGCGGCTACACCCCGCTGATCATGTCGCGTATCCGTTCTTCGGTGCCGATCTACGCCTTCACCCCGCACCGCGAAGCCCAGGCCCGCGCGGCAATGTTCCGTGGCGTGTACACCGTGCCGTTCGACCCGGCGTCGCTGGCTCCGAACGAAGTCAGCCAAAAGGCGATCGACGAGCTGGTCAAGCGCGGCGTCGTGGAAAAAGGCGACTGGGTCATTCTGACCAAAGGCGACAGCTACCACACCACCGGCGGCACCAACGGCATGAAAATCCTGCACGTTGGTGATCCACAGGTCTGAGTGATTCGCTGAAAAACAAAAGCCCCGGCATGTGAGTGCCGGGGCTTTTGGTTTTTTGATCCTATAGATTTACTGGCTGATCCGGCCTCTTCGCGAGCAAGCCCGCTCCCACAATTGGAACGCATTTCCCCTGTGGGAGCGGGCTTGCTCGCGAAGAGGCCGGCACAGTCAGCGAACATATCAATGCCGCTTGATAAACCCGGTCAACGCCGCCAACGCCTCCGGCGAGCGCAGCCGTTGAGTGAACAACGCGCCCTCCTCCTCGATCACTTTACGGATCAGTTCGCGATCCGGCGCCTTCATCAACTGTTTGCTGATACGCACCGCTTCCGGCGGCAGCTCATCGAAACGCAACGCCATCTCCCGCGCCTTGTTCAATGCCGCTTCGCCACTGCCCAGCGCCTCGGTGGCAATCCCCCATTGCGCAGCCTGTTCACCGCTGAATCCCTCGCCAAGCAGCAACAGCTCCGCCGCTTTGGCATGCCCGAGCAAGCGCGGCAGTATCAGGCTGGAGCCGAACTCCGGGCACAGCCCAAGGTTGACGAACGGCATGCGCAACCGCGCATCGCGACTGACGTACACCAAGTCGCAATGCAGCAACAACGTGGTGCCGATGCCCACCGCCGCACCAGCCACGGCGGCGACTACTGGTTTGCGGCATTCGAGCAGGCCCCGCATGAAGTGGAACACCGGGCTGTCGAGGTCGCTCGGCGGTTGCTGGATGAAGTCGGCGATGTCGTTGCCGGCGGTGAAGCATTCGGCGCTGCCGGTGATCAGCACGGCGTTGATTTCAGGATCGTTGTCGGCCTGCTTCAAGGCCTCGGCGAGGCGACCGTACATCGCGCGGGTCAGCGCGTTTTTCTTGTCCGGGCGGTTGAGGCGCAGGGTGAGCAAACCGCGTTCGCGTTCGAGCAGGATGGCTTCGGTCATGGAGTGTCTCAACATGGCTGGTTACAAGGTTCTCTGTGGTGAGGGGATTTAGCGAAACGTCGCATCGTCCCGATGGCTGCGCAGCGGCCCCAGGATTTTGTGAGCGCTGCGCACTCAATCGGGGATGAATCCCCTCACCACAGGAGTTCGGCCTTGCCACAGGAATCTTCGAACCTATGAAAGTCAGCGCTTAACCGCGGGACAAAAATACATCGGCCAGCAGTTGGTTGCGCGGCAGTCCGGCCAGGTACAGACGCCGGGCAAAGGCATCGACACTGGCGGTTGAACCGCAGACTAAAGCCAGGGTTTGCCGGGAAACAAGGCGCAGTTGCGCCAAAGCGGCGGCTGACTCGGCCGCCGTCCACAGCTCGACGCTGAGGTTTTCGCGCTGCGCGGCCAGCGCCGCAAGGGGTTTGGCCAGATAGTGCTCGCGCTCGTCATGGGCCAGATGAATGACGCGGATGGCGCCCTCGTGATCCTGACGCAAGGCTTCGCGCAGCACGCCGAACAATGGCCCCAGCCCGGTGCCGGCCGCCAGCAGCCACAGCGGTCGCGTGTGCCAGTCCGGGTCGTAATGCAACGCGCCGCCACGCAATTCGCCGAGGCGGATCGGGTCGCCGATCTGCAGGCGCCGCGCCGCATCGCTGAATTCACCGGGCTGGCGACAGTCGAGGTGGAATTCAAGAAAGCGGTCTTCCTCCGGCAGGCTCGCCAGCGAGTACGGCCGGGCGATGTGGTTGATCCACAGCACCAGATGTTGCCCGGCGCTGTAGCGCAGCGGTCGTTGCGGGGTCAGGCGCAGGCGCAGGACGTTGTCGGTGAGCCAATCCAGCGCTTCGACCACCGCCGGCCGGCCATCCGTGATCGGGTCGAAGGTGTGCACCTGCAAGTCTTCGGTCACCTGACACTGACAGGCCAGGCGCCAGCCCTGCTGGCGCTGCTCGGCGCTCAGGGCATCCGGCCGATTGTCGGCAGGCAAGCCGTTCACGCACTGCACCAGACACGCATGGCAACTGCCGGCGCGGCAGCTGTAAGGCACCGCAACGCCGTGTTGATTCAGGGCATCGAGCAGGTTGCTGCCCGCCGCCACCGACCACTGCTGTTCACCGACCCGAAGTTCAGGCATCCACATTCTCCCACGCGGCCGCACAGCGATTGCGCCCGTCGCGCTTGGCCCGGTACAGCGCCTGATCGGCACGCTGCAGGGCATCGTCCAGATGGTCGCCCAACTCCAGCAGGGTCATGCCCGCCGAAAGGCTGAGGTCGCGCACATTCAGGCCCACCAGTTCGACGTCGGTAAACGCAATGCGCAAGCGTTCACAACAGGCGGTCAGGCGTTCGGCATCGCAATCGGGCAACAACACCACGAATTCCTCGCCACCGTAACGCGCCAGCACGTCGCCGTCACGCAAGCAGGCGCCTGCTACCCCGGCGAAGGCCTGCAACACCTGATCGCCGGCAGCATGCCCGTGCAAATCGTTGATGCGTTTGAAGTGATCAAGGTCGATCAGCGCCAGGCCATGGACCACGCCCGGGTCCATCTCGTCCAGTTCGCGGGAGGCCAGGCGTAAAAAATGTCGACGATTGAACAGCCCGGTCAGTTCATCGGTGGCCACCAGGTCTTCGAGCTGACGCATCATCCCGCGCAAGGTGTCCTGATGCGCCTGTAAGGCAAACCGGCGCTGGCGCATGCGCTGCCGCGAAACCTGGACAAAGCGTGCATAGATCACCAGCCACGCCAGCACGATCGCCAGAATGCACACCTGCAAGGCTGCCAGCGCCGGATCCGTCAAACGGAAGTGGTAGCCATCCCAGAGGGTGATTGCACAGAAACTGAAGAACACCAGCAGCGCGCAACGTATGAACGCGCGCCGGGATAAATGAAACAGGCCGAACAGCAGGATCAGCACATAAAACACCAGAAACGCGCCGCGGGCTTCATGCAGATGGGCGATCAGCCAGGTCTGCCAGCCGAGCCCGAGCAGCACTTGCGCCTCGGTCAGGCTGGGGTCGGCAAAACGCAGGTTGCGCCCGGACCAGAACAGCGCGAACAACGTGGCCTGAGTGATGAGCACCAGCGCGCTGCCGATGGCCACACTGTTCAATGAATGCGGGTAATGACCGAAAAAAAACGCCAGCCACAGCAGCAGCAAAGCCAATCCGTAGGTGGCTGCGGCGAGGGCAAAGCGCTTGAGCAAAAGACGTTGAATGGCGTTATGGGTCAATCGTTGACTCACCGTGCGATAGGAGGCTGACCGAGTGTCCTACTCTACAGACCGGATGCCACTTTAGAGGGGCGGTCGATAAATGACCACCGATTTTCAGCGCCAAAAATTGACGTCAAATGCATGACCCGTTAATGCCCTCATGAGGTCCTGTGGCGAGGGGATTTATCCCCGAAAGGGGCGCGAAGCGGCCCTCAACAATCCGTCAGTCAAACCCTGCGCACAGGTTTTGCGCCTGCTACGCAGCCGATCGGGGCGGTGCGACGTTTCGCTAAATCCCCTCGCCACAGAAGAGCACTGTTGGCCCGAGTGTTCGGTATGCGACCAACGAATGACTGCCGGCGCGTGTATGCCCTGAAGAGGCACGGTATACTGCCGCGCCTTTTTAGCGTCGCGCCAGCAGCCCCGGCGTGCCTTGAAAGGTGCTTGCAACCGACCGATGTACCCAAGCTGCAAGCACCTTATTGAATGTTCCCGTCTTTTAGAGGAGCGCGACTCATGACCGTGATCAAGCAAGATGACCTGATTCAGAGCGTTGCCGACGCCCTGCAATTCATTTCCTACTACCACCCCGTGGACTTCATCCAGGCGATGCACGAAGCCTACCTGCGCGAAGAATCGCCAGCGGCCCGTGATTCGATCGCACAGATCCTGATCAACTCGCGCATGTGCGCCACCGGCCACCGGCCGATCTGCCAGGACACCGGCATCGTGACCGTGTTCGTGCGCGTGGGCATGGACGTGCGTTGGGATGGCGCGACCATGAGCCTGGACGACATGATCAACGAAGGCGTGCGCCGCGCCTACAACCTGCCGGAAAACGTCCTGCGTGCCTCGATCCTCGCCGACCCGGCGGGCGCTCGTAAAAACACCAAGGACAACACCCCGGCAGTCATCCACTACTCCATTGTCCCGGGCAACACCGTGGAAGTGGACGTGGCGGCCAAGGGCGGCGGTTCCGAGAACAAGTCGAAAATGGCCATGCTCAACCCGTCCGACTCGATCGTTGACTGGGTGCTGAAAACCGTTCCGACCATGGGCGCCGGCTGGTGCCCGCCGGGCATGCTCGGCATCGGCATCGGCGGCACCGCCGAGAAAGCCGCGGTCATGGCCAAGGAAGTGTTGATGGAATCCATCGACATCCATGAGCTGAAAGCCCGTGGCCCGCAGAACCGCATCGAAGAGATCCGTCTGGAGCTGTTCGAGAAGGTCAACCAGTTGGGGATCGGCGCCCAGGGCCTCGGTGGCCTGACCACCGTGCTCGACGTGAAAATCATGGACTACCCGACTCACGCAGCCTCGCTGCCGGTGTGCATGATCCCGAACTGCGCCGCCACCCGTCACGCACACTTCGTGCTCGACGGCACCGGCCCGGCCTCACTGGAAGCGCCACCGCTGGACGCCTACCCGGAAATCGTCTGGGAAGCCGGCCCGTCAGCCCGTCGCGTCAATCTCGACACCCTGACCCCGGAAGACGTGCAGAGCTGGAAACCGGGCGAAACCGTCCTGCTCAACGGCAAGATGCTTACCGGTCGCGACGCTGCGCACAAGCGCATGGTCGAGATGCTGAACAAGGGTGAAACCCTGCCGGTGGATCTGAAAGGTCGCTTCATCTACTACGTCGGCCCGGTTGATCCGGTCGGTGACGAAGTGGTTGGCCCGGCTGGCCCGACCACCGCCACGCGGATGGACAAGTTCACCCGTCAGATCCTTGAGCAGACCGGCCTGTTGGGCATGATCGGCAAATCCGAGCGCGGCCCGACCGCGATCGAAGCGATCAAGGACAACAAGGCCGTGTACCTGATGGCCGTGGGCGGCGCCGCCTACCTGGTGGCCCAGGCCATCAAGAAGTCCAAGGTGCTGGCATTCGCCGAGCTGGGCATGGAAGCGATCTACGAGTTCGAGGTCAAGGACATGCCGGTCACCGTCGCGGTGGACAGCAACGGTGAGTCGGTACACATCACCGGCCCGGCGATCTGGCAACAGAAGATCGCCGAAAGCCTGGCGGTAGAAGTGCAGTAAGCGTTTCGCAGGCAAAAAAAAGGCCGGCCCGTCATACGACGGGCCGGCCCTTTTTTTGCCTGTTGCACAGCTCTGGCCTTTTGACACCTGTCAGATCTGACAGGTTACCAATGCCATGCTTGTTGATAGCGTCTGTCCACTCACGTCCTTCGCGTGTGCAACGGATCCGACCATGGCCGATCAAGAGCTGAGCATCATCACCCCGTCCATCGCCAGCAGCGCGTCGATCACCACAATCGGCAAAAGCTGGGGCACTTTCGGCCCGACGGGGGAGGCGTCGTTCATACTGCCACTGCCGCTGTCCGTCGGACGTGGCTGGGATCCGCAGCTATCGCTGACTTACAGCAGTCAGGCCGGTAACGGGCCATTCGGCGTCGGCTGGAGCCTGGGCATCGGTCAGATCAGCCGTCGCACCCACAAAGGGGTACCGCGCTATACCGATGTTGATGAAATCGTCGGTTACGACGGTGAAATCTGGGCGCCTGAACTTGAGGGCAACGGCGCACCAAAATCGCGTCTGGAAAGGACCTACAACGGGATTGAAGTCGGCGAGCACCGCGTGGTGCGCTACTGGCCACAGGTCGAGAGCGACTTTGCCTTGCGCGAGCGATGGCAGCGTGTCACCGGTCCGGATGAGCCGGCCGAGCCGCCGTTCTGGCTGATCCATGGGGCTGACGGCTCATTGCAGGTATACGGTAAAACCAGCGCCTCGCGTCGGGCCGATCCAGATGACAAGCTTCGGGTCGGCAGCTGGCTGCTGTGCGAGAGCATGAACCCGCGCGGCGAGCACATCTGCTTCGACTATATGGCCGATGATGCAGACGCCAACCCCCTTCACGACTACCGTGCCCAGCGCTACTTGCGCGCCGTATTCTACGGCAACGTCGCCGCCAGCCAGCACCTGTACAGCTGGACGGTGGTGGATCCGGCTGAACTGCAATGGCATTTCCATCTGCTGTTCGACTACGGCGAACGCACCCGCTCACTGACCCAGGCTCCCGCGTACGCAGGCTCCAGCCTGACACCCTGGCTGGAACGCCAGGACCCGTTCTCCACCTACGGTCAGGGTTTCGAGCTGGGCACTCGGCGTCTCTGCCAGCAAATCCTGATGTTTCACAATTTCTCGCGGCCAGACAGTCAGGATCCGCTGCTGGTGCGGCGGCTGTTACTCGAGTATCCGCCCGCCTCCGGGCCCTGGACTTACAACCGGATCACAGCCGCTCACTACCAGGCCTTCGATACCAGCGGCGCACTGGAAACGACACCGCCGGTGGAGTTCGACTACTCCTCCTTCGAGATCAACAAAACGCCCGCACGCCTGTTCGCCGAAGACCCCATGCCGGGCCTGGACGATGGACAGTTTTACCTGTGCGCCGATCTGTACGGTGAGGGCCTGCCGGGCTTCCTCTGCCGCTACGATCAATGCTGGTATTACCGTGAACCGATGCGCGCAACCTCAGGGCCTGACGCCATCACCTATGGCCCGTGGACGGTGCTGGAACAGATCCCGGTGGCGAGTCGCAACAGCCCCGCGCTGCAGATACTGCTAGACCTGACCGGCGACGGGCGGCTGGACTGGATCGTTGCCCAACCGGGTATCAGCGGGTATCGCAGGTTGAACGCCGACCGCAGCTGGGCGCCCTTCATGTCGTTTACCGGCATGCCGCTGGAGTTTCGCGACGTTCTTTCGCAACTGGGCGACCTGGTCGGCGATGGCCTCAGTTCGCTGGCGATGATCGGTCCGCGCGCCGTGCGCCTGTATGCCAACCGTCGCGAGGAGGGTTTCGCCCCGGCCGAAGAAGTCCTCCATGAACCCGCCGATGACCGACTGCCGATCTTCAGCCATTCATCCAGCGAGTTGGTCCTTCTCGGCAACCTGCTGGGCAGCGACATGAGCGAGCTGTGCCGGATCCGCCATGATGAAATCAAATGCTGGCCCAACCTGGGGCATGGCCGCTTCGGTGCAGGACGGGTAATCAGCGCGCTGCCGTTTACCTATGAAGCATTCGATTCGACCCGCGTGCGCCTGGCTGACCTCGATGGTTCGGGTGCTCCGGCACTGATCTATCTGAAATCCGATGCATTCGAGATCTACCTCAATCGCGGCGGTCACGGGCTGGAGCAGACGCCGGTCATCGTGCCCTGGCCCGAAGGTGTGCGTTACGACCGCTTGTGTCAGGTCAGTTTCGCCGACCTGCAAGGCCTGGGTTGCGCGTCACTGCTCCTGACCGTGCCGCACCCGACACCGCAGCACTGGCGCTATGACTTTGTCGCGGCCAGACCCTACCTGCTGACGGCGAGCAACAACAACATGGGCTGCGCCACGCAGGTGACCTACCGCAGCTCCGCCCAGGAATGGCTGGATGAAAAACAGCAGTGGCTGATCGACCATCCCGGCGAAGTGCCCGTGTGCCACTTGCCCTTCGCGGTGCAGGTGGTCAGCCGGCAACATCAGCAGGATGAGATCACCGGCAATTGCCTGACTCAATCGTGCATCTTTCGCGAAGGCGTCTACGACAGCATCGAGCGCGAATTTCGCGGCTTCGGTTATCTGCAACAGACCGACACCGATAGCGCCACCGGCGATGACGAGGTCGGCTTCACCGCACCGGTACGGGTCTGTACCTGGTTTCTGACCGGACAGGCCATGGACCGACCAAGACACGGCTACTTCGACGCCGACGAAGATGCGCAGCCGTTGCTGCCAACCGTATTCAGCCGCTATCACCAGGGCGATGAATACGATGAACCGGTGACGCCGCCCGACGAGACGACACGCTACAGAATCGCTCGGGCGCTGACAGGTTCCGTGGCGCGCATCGAAACCTGGGCCGGCACCGTCGAGCCAGCCACGCCACGGCTCTTCGCGGTAGAGGAGTTTCGCTACCTGGTGCGTGACGTGCGCCCCACTGGCCGCAACGAGCCGGCAAGCGTACTGCTGCCGCTGCTGCTGGAAAAAGTCGGCTATCAATACGACGGCTTCATTGACGACCCGCTGTGCCGCCATGAAATTTTGCTCGGCACCAGCGAGTACGGTCATGCCACCCATAGCCTGAGCGTCAGTTATGCGCGACGCCGCACCGAGGCCGATCCCCCGCCCTTCAGTGATCCCGATGAGCAGCAGTGGTGGCGGGACGCCCACGACCCGGCCCAGCAGTCCTATTACCTCAGTGAATCCCGTGAGCGCGCGATTGATCTGGACCGGGACCTGCAACACTGGCGACTGGGCCTGCCCTGGCAGCAACGCAGCAATGCGCTGGTGCTGCCCAAGGGTAATCTGCCGTCGGGCTTGAACCCGCAGCAGGTGTCATGGGAGACATTCACTGCGCACCAGGGCTCTGCGCAGTGGAACGCACTCAGGGTGCTGACCGGACAAACCGTGCAGCGTTATCTCAAGACAGCAGACGGCAGCCCGTTGCCCGACGGCTCAGTCGATTTCGAAGCGCTGGCCGCACCGACGGAACTGGCACAGCTTGATCAGACCGCCCTCGATGCCTACGCCGATCTGCCACCGCCGTTCGATATCCGCGTGGAGCTGACGAACATCGGTTACACACCGATGCCGCCACTGTTCGAAGCGCAAGTTGTGACCACACAAAACCTCTGGTCCGCACATTACAACTACGCAAAATACGCCGGTGCCGAGGATTTCTTCCAGGTGCGTGAATACCGCGAAACCCTGAGCCATGGCTGGACCCGGGCGCAATACGACGCATATCACCTGTTGATTGAAAGCGTCGAATTGCCGGATGGCTGCACCACCCGCTGCGAATATGACTATCACGCTCAGCAGCCGCTGCGCATCATCGATGCCAACGAGAACATTCAGGAAGCGCTCTACGAGCCCTCCGGTCAACCGTTGACGACCAGTTTCCACGGCACCGAAAATGCTGTCGCCGCCGGTTTCCGTCCGCTCAGCGAATACCTGCGCCCGGAAGATCCAGACCCGGAACTGGCCATCGCCGACCCGGCAGCTGCCGTGCAAAAAGCCGCCAGTACCCTGCGCAAGGACTTGTTCAGCTGGATGGGGCAACTGCCGCCTTCCGTCAACGCAACGCCGCAGTTGCTCGAGCAATGGCTGGCCAGCGGTGATGTGTTGCCGAGCCTGCACATTCGCGCCAGCGCACGGCGGCGCCTGGCGCAACTGGCGTCACCGACATCGGCCGAACTGGCACTGCGCGAACTCATCACCACAGTCCAGCGCAAACCGGTACACAGCGTGGTGCTGAGCGCCGACCGTTACCCCGATGACCTTGTAGCGGCATTGGTGCGGATCATCATCAGCTACGTGGACGGCTTTGGCCGGGCGCTGCAAACCCTGCAACGGGTCGAACCCGGCACGGCTTATGCGGTGGCGGTCGACGGATCGCTGATCGTCGATCGCGGGCAGTTACGTGAGGTTCAGGCCGATCCGCGCTGGCGTGTAAGCGCACGGGTCGAGTACAACAACAAAGGCTTGGCGGTGCGCCAGTTCCGGCCGTTTTTTGTCGACACCCATGGTTATGTCAATGATCAATCCCTGCAACGGTACGGCTATTTCGATCAACTGTTCTATGACCCGCGTGGCCGTCCGGTCAAGCTGATCAACGCCAAGGGGCATTTCTCCCGCGAGACCTATCACCCTTGGTATCAGACCAGCGAAGACTTCAACGACACCGATGAGTCAGAATCATGAGCCGGGCTGTTGACAGGCATACGCCAACACTGAGCGTGAGTGACAGCCGAGGCTTGCCGGTCCGGCAGATTACCTACTTGCGTTCGGTCGCCGGTGAGACCGCCATCGCGCTGATCTCTCGCCAGCAATTCGACCCGGCGGCCAGGCTGGTGGCGCAACGAGACCCGCGCCTGCCGCGACCCAATCAGGTGCTGGTGTCGGCCCTGGGGGGCACGCCCCTGAAAGTCGACAGCGTTGATGCCGGCATGCGGCTGACGCTGCCGGGGCTGGCCGGCGAAGTGCTTGAACGCTGGGACGGCCGCGGCAATCATTGGCGTATGACCTACGATGACTTGCTGCGGGTCACGGCAATCGAAGTCAACGCACAACCCGAGACTGAAACCTTTACCTTTGCCACCGCCTCGGCCGATGCGGGACGCAACCTGCGTGGAAATCTGTTGGCGCTGCAGGACCGCTCAGGCGGTGTGAATATCGACACGTACAGCCTGCTCGGTCAGGCACTGGCCGAAACCCGTACGTTTGCCGATGGCAAGACCTTCACCAGCCGCCGCATTCATGGCCCGCAGGGCAGTGTCCTTGAGCAGGTCGACGCCAGCGGACACCGCCAACGGTCGTATTTCGACCTCGCCGGACAACTCAGGCAAGTCCAGTTGAAAATCGACGATCAGACTGCCTGGGCGACCGTTCTGGAGCATGCCCGGTACAACGCCGCCGGACAAATCATCCTGCAACAGGCCGGCAACGGTGTGATCAGTCATTGGGCTTACGATCCAGCCAACAACAACCTGCACCGGCAAACCACACAGAAAAGCGGTCAGCCGCTGCTGCAGGATTTCGAACACCAGTACGACCCGGTCGGTAACCTTGTGCGCACTCTCGACCATGCCTATACGCCCAGTCATTTCGCCAACCAGCGGGTCGATGGGCATCGCGAGTTCAGCTACGACTCGTTGTATCGATTGAAACGGGCCACTGGCTACGACGATGGCCCACCCTCGGACACCCCCGGCCTGCCGCAGCCAACCGACCCGGCGGATCGGCGCAACTACATTCAGATGTACACCTACGATGACGGTGGCAACCTGATTGAACTGCGTCATCTGCGCGAGAGTGCCAGCCATACCCGTACCGTACTCATCGACCCTGCCAGCAACAGAGGCGTGCGCTGGAAAAGCGGCGATCCCGTTCCGGACTTCAACCAGCTGTTTGACCGCAACGGCAATCTGACACACCTGCAACCGGGGCAGGATCTGCAGTGGAACGCCAACGATGAACTGGAAACCGCGATCCTGGTCAGACGCGAAAACGGCGTCGACGATGCCGAGTACTACCGCTACAGCCAGGGTTTACGGGTGCATAAACGCCTCGAAACCGCGACCGGACACTTTCAGGATGTGCGCTACCTCCCGGGCCTGGAAATCCGCACCCGTGACAATGGCGAAGAACTGCATGTCATCACCCTGGCGATCGGCGTGGGCAGTGTTCGTTGTCTGTACTGGGCGACAGGCAAGCCGCGCGGTATTGCCACCACTCAAATGCGTTACAGCGTCGAAGACCACTTGGGATCGAACCTGATGGAGCTCGATCAACAGGCGCAGTTGATCAGCCACGAAGGCTATTACCCTTTCGGTGCCACGGCATGGATGGCCGCAAGCTCGGCGGTCGATGCCGATTACAAGACCATTCGTTATTCGGGCAAGGAAATGGATGTCAGCGGTCTGTATTACTACGGCGCGCGCTATTACGCAGCATGGTTGCAGCGCTGGATCAGCGCCGATCCGGCGGGCGCCGTGGACGGTCTGAACCTGTATGGCTTTGTCGCCAATAACCCGTTGCGTTACGTCGACCCCGCTGGCGGTTCGAAAGCCGAGTCGGTGATTTTTCTCTATTCCGAGTTTATTACCGCCGTCAACGAACATGCCGAACGCACGCTTGTGCAGATCCACAACATCATCCACCAGGAAAACATCACGCAGAACCTGATGATGAACCTGGCAGGCGAAACCATCGGTGGCGTCATCGGTTATGAGGGCGGCGTGCTGGGCAGCACTCAAACCGGCCTGGTCTTTCCGTCGGCCCCTCACGCCCTGCAGTTCACCGACCCCAACGCATTGGTCGGCGGCAATATCGGCGGCGATGCAGCGGGAGCGATGGGGGCTCCCTTGACCGACAGTTTTGGCTTCACAGGTGCACTCATTCCACAAACCTCGAAGATGTCGGTCGCGGCCATTGATAGCCAGTTGGGCGTCCCCGACCCCGTCGGCAAGACGCCGCAAAGCTGGAGAGAGATCAAGGATGAGTTCATTCATCCGGCACTCAATTCGGTGCTCAATCCTGAGTTCATCATGAATCGGGTCATGAGTTCCTGGTTGTCGATCATTCCGGGGGCGCTGAACATGTTCCAGCGAGCGATCGAAGCCGAGGACATCAAGAATCGCCTCGATCCGGTGAAGATCAACAAGATCGACACCGTACTCGCCGAATGGACAAGCGCCATCGAAAGCCGCTGGGCTCAGGCCGAAAAGGCTTTCAATGCATTGGCCAGCGACGTTATTTATCCAGCCGATCTGCTTCCCAACGTCAACCACATGACGCCTCGGGAACTCACCGCACCGATTCATCGATCGGCACTGAAACAACAAACCAGAAACACACTGGAGTCCATCTCACGCATGCAACAGGGCATGGCCTGGTACAAAGAGATGGGCAGTACGGACAATCAGTACTTGTTGAAACAGGCACGCCATTCAAGACCAAAGGCCGCTTGAGCATGCCCCGGCAACGCAACCACCAGGACACGCAGCGGTCGGTGCATTGGCGCACGCCGAACCTGTTGGTCAACGACCCCAGGACTCTGCCGGTTCGGCAGGTTGCCTACTTGCGCACAGCACCCGACACGCCGGCTGAAAGCCGGATCACTCAGCAACATCACGATGCTGCCGGCCGGCTGACGGAACGATGGGACCCTCGCCTGTTCAGCGCAGCGGCCAAACCCAATCTGGCTAGCCGCTACTCCCTCACTGGCACGCCCTTGCGCATTGACAGCGTCGATGCAGGCTGGCGCCTGACCCTGTCGGGCCCCGCAGGTGAAGCCCGGCAACAGTGGGATGCACGAGGGCAGCACTGGTGCAGCACTTACGATGAACAGTTACGAATAGTGAGCGTTGCCACGCAGGTTTTGGAGCCGTTCGAAACCTACACCTACGCCGACTCTTCGGCTGATGCCGGACATAACCTGCGCGGGCAGATGACGACGTTGCAGGATCCCGCCGGCACTCTGTCCTTGTCGAGTTTCAGCCTGATCGGCCAGCCGCGGATTCAGGTCCGCACATTTGACGATGCGCTACACCATCGCAGTGAACAGACCTTCGGTCCCCTGAGCCAGGCACTGACACAGACCGATGCCGGTGGGCATTGCCAATTGCTGCACCATGACCTCGCCGGGCAGCTCAAGCAGGTAATGCTTGTGCTCTACGGGGACACCCAGCCACAGATCATTTACCAGGATGTGCAATACAACGCCGCCGGACAGCTCATCGAACAGCTTGGCGGCAATGGCATGTGCAGCCGCTGGCATTACGACCCGGCCAATGGGCGCCTGCAAAGTGTGCAAACAACGGTGGCCGGCCAGGCTGCGCAGGAGCATCTGGTTTATGTGTACGACGCCGTCGGCAACGTGCTGTGCATTCTGGATCTGACCTTTGAGCGGGTGTACTTCGCCAACCAGCTCATCGATGGCGAACGGCATTTTGAGTATGACTCGCTCTACCGGTTGATCCGCGCCAGCGGCCACGATGCCTTGCCGGCCCCGGATATGCCGGGCCGACCGTTGCCGAGCGACCCCAACAACCTGCGCAATTATGTCCAGCATTTTGAATACGACCAGGGCGACAACCTGACCAGGCTGGTGCACAGCCGGGCAGTCGGCGGCTACACCCGACAGATGCTTGTCGACTCGGCAAGCAACCATGCCCTGCACTGGAAAGAAGGCGATCCGCCGCCGGACTTCGGCGCATTTTTCGATGCCCATGGCAACCAGCGCAAACTCCAGCACGGCGCTGATTTACTCTGGAACGTGCAAGATCAGCTGCATCAGGTAACGCTGCTCAAACACGACAACGGCCTGGCAGATGATCGTGAGGTCTACTTCTACAGTCAGGGTGAACGGGTCTGCAAACGTCACGAGACCCACAGCCCTGGCGCCCTGCATTATCTGCAGGTGCGCTATCTGCCGGGGCTGGAAATCCGCACCCGCGATAACGGCGAAGAACTGCATGTCATCACCCTGCCTGGTAGCGTGCGCTGCCTGCACTGGCGCAAAAAACCGCCTGCTGATGTCGACAACAATCAACTGCGCTACAGCCTCGACGACCATTTGGGCTCAAGCCTCATCGAGCTGGATCAACACGCCCGGCTCATCAGCCGCGAGACCTACTACCCGTTCGGCGGCACGGCCCTATGGCTGCCGAGTTCAAGCGCGGCGGTGGACTACAAGACTCTGCGCTATTCGGGCAAGGAAATGGACGTCAGCGGTCTGTACTACTACGGCGCCCGCTATTACTCGCCGTGGCTGCAACGCTGGACCAGCGCCGATCCTGCCGGTGACGTCGACGGCCTGAATCTGTACGCGATGGTCAGCAACAATCCCTTACGCTACTTCGATAGCGGCGGCACCGAAAAGACGCCCAGCGAAGCACGCCAGCAAGTCAGTGAGTTCTCCAGCGTGCTGTCGCAGATGAACAGCGAGCTGCAAAAGCTCGACTATCAGCTGTCCAACCTCACCCGTACCCGTGACATCTACAAGACCGCCGCCAAAAAACTCGCGTTCAGCGTCGCGACCTTCGCCGTGGCAATCAAGGCTGGCGCAGTGGGTGGCGCCGTGGGTGCCGGGGTCGGCGGCCTGACGGGGCCGGCCGCGCCGGTGGTGGTGCCGGTGGCGTCTACGATCGGCGCGATTTTCGCCGCTGAAGCATCGGTAAAAGTCATGGACAAACTTGGCGAGCACACCGGTCTTGGCTATTCGATCATGCCGGATCAAGCCGCGCTGTCGGTGAAAAGCCTGCAAAGCAAAGCCAAGGCCTCGCCGAACACCATCAGGGGCACCCTCGAAAGCTTCAATCCGAACGGTTCCGGAGGGCTGGTGAAGATCGGTCTGGAAACCACCGCTCGGGTACTGGGCAAGCACTTCAATATTCCCTACCTGAAGCAGTCATTGAACATCGCCCGCCAGATGGCTCAGCTCACCGAAGCGCTCAATGACGCCTGGGGCCAGGGCGACCTGGACCGGATCGGCATCCGGCTGGAAGAGTTGACGAGCTATCTCGACAGTCAGCAGGCCAGCCTCCAGGAACACTTAGAGACGCTGGCCGGTGCAGAACCTGCGCCAGTCAAACTGATCGGGATTGCGCAGATGCCGGAGCGCGCCGACGACGACCTGGCTCAACTGCAACAGCAAATGACTGTCGCTCGCGGCACCATCAAACACAGCAGGGATCTGCTCGGGCGTCTATCGGCCTTCCTGATCCAAAAGCACAAAGCTGCATAAGCCGGTTCCGTAACGCGATCGAGAGCAGAAAAATGGCAAGGTCACTGTTCCATCACACGCCGAGCATCAAGAGCCATGACCCACGGCGGTTGCCCGTGCGGCAGGTGGAATACTTGCGCCAGGTCGCTGGTGGTCCGACGCAAGCCCTGGTCACTCGTCAGCAGCACGATCCCTCCGGACGCCTGGTCATGCAGCTTGATCCTCGCCGGGTGGACGGTACCTCGCCGCCGAATCTGCAAACGGTCTATAACCTGAGCGCTCAACCACTGCGCATCGATAGCGTCGATGCCGGCAAGCGGCTCGTGCTGCCAGGCCCTGCCGGTGAGGAGCGGCAACGCTGGGATGCGCGCGGTAACCACTGGCACTTTCGCCACGACGCCCTGTTGCGCAGGCTCGTCGTCACCGAAAACGCGCACGTCGAGATCGAACGCAACACCTACGCCGACCACACGGCGGACGCCGGGCATAATCTGCGCGGTGAATTGAACAGCCTGTCTGACCCTTCCGGCAGCGCGGCATTCAGCAGCTATGGCCTGGCCGGCCAGGTGTTGAGCGAAACCCGTCACTTCATCGACACACTCGAGCCCTTTACCACCCTGCGGCACTACGGCCCACAGGGCGATCTGTTGCTGCTCACCGATGCCGGTGGTCACCGACAGTTGCCGCGTTACGACATCGCCGGACAATTGCTGCAGCTGTCGCTGGAACTGGCCGGCGCCAGTGCCGCAGAACCGGTGATGTGCGACAGCCGATACAACGCCGCCGGCCAGCTTGTCGAGCAACTGGCCGGCAACGGCGTTCGCAGCCACCATTTCTACGATCCGGCAGACGGTCGCCTGCTGCGCATGCTGGCGCGCAGGGATCAGGCAGCTGCGCTGCAGAATCTGTATTACTTCTTTGACCTGGTGGGCAACATCCTGCGCATCGAAGACCACACCCTGGCCACGGTGTACTTCGCCAATCAGCGCGTCGACGGCGATCGCCACTTTGCTTACGACTCGCTGTACCGCCTGATCGAAAGCCGCGGCTTCGAGGGCCAGGTGCCTCAGCAGTTGCCAGGACTGCCACAACCGATTCAGCCGATCGATCCCGGGCGTCGCTTCAACTACACCGAACATTACCTTTACGACATGGGCAACAATCTGGTCGAACTGCAGCATGTACGTGAAGGCCACAACTTCACTCAGCAGATGCGCATCGATCCACGCAGCAACCGCGGGGTTCGCTGGAAAACCGGTGACCCCGAACCGGACTTCGCGGAACACTTCGACCCTCTCGGCAATCAACTGAAGCTGCAACCCGGCACCGTGCCACTGACGTGGAGCAACCAGAACCAACTGGCCCGAGTGACATTGCTGCAGCACGAAAATGGCTTGCCCGACGACGAGGAAGTCTATCGCTACAGCCAGGGGGCACGGGTCTACAAGCGCTGGCTGAGCCATACAGCGTCAGCTACCCATCACCGTGAGGTACGTTATCTGCCGGGCCTGGAAATCCACGCGCGCAGTGATGGCCAGCAATTGCATGTCATCGTCCTGCCTGGTGCCCGCTGCCTGCACTGGCTCAGCGGCCGGCCACCCGTGACAGCAAACGATCAACTGCGTTACAGCCTCGACGATCACCTCGGTTCCTGCGCACTGGAGCTAGACCGCCACGCGGACGTCATCAGCCTCGAGCATTACTACCCATTCGGTGGCACCGCCTGGTGGGCCGTACGTTCGGCGCTCGAAGCCAGTTACAAACCCCGCCGTTATTCGGGTCAGGAGATGGACGCCAGCGGTCTCTATTATTACGGCGCCCGGTATTACGCGCCGTGGCTGCAACGCTGGGTCAGTGCCGATCCGGCCGGCGCTGTCGACGGACTGAATCTGTATGCCTTCGTCAGCAATAATCCTGTGATTCATGTCGACCAGGCAGGCGCTTCCAAGGTGATTTTCGACCTGGTCAAACGATCGATCGGCCTGTTTGACAAAGCCAAAACAGCGACCGATCAATTGCACAATCTCAGTCGCGAATTTGACGGTCTGGTCCCGGAAAACGCGGACATCGAAGACCTGCGCAAGAACATGACGCTGGGCAAGTTCCTCAAGTCCCGGCATGGCATCAAATCGGTTCTTTACGGTGCGGGCAAAGGGGCCGCGATCGGTGGTTTTCTAGGCTCCGCGCTGCCGGGTATAGGCAACGCCATTGGCACCGGCGTGGGGATTCTCGCGGGTGTGATCGTTTTCCCCTTGCTGCGTTATTACTTTTTCAAGAAAGGCCTGAGGCTCGCGCAAACGCTGCGCACCCAGGAACTAAAGGATGGCCTGCAAACCGTCGGTGATACCGTCACCCGCATGGTCGACGGCGCCACCGATCTGCTCAACAGCAGTACGTCGGTACTGGAGGGCATCAAGACCGTCACCAACACCCTCAACGAATATCCCGGGCAGATTCAGACATTGTTCCACGACCAGCCGCAATCGCTTGCGGGTGACAAACAACGCGAGGTGATCAGACTGCTGAGAACCGGTATCGACGCATTCGACGCCATCAGCAAACTGCTGGAGACGGCTCAGGACGTCAATGACGCCCGCAACGTCGCCGTGAGCTTGAACGACCACCTGCAACAACTGCAAGGCATAGTCACTGAGCCTTCGCGGCCCAAACCGGTCCCCAAACCGCGGACGAAATTCCTCGCGCGGGCATCTACAGGAGAAACGTTCGTGTGACGCCGAGGGTGGTTGGAACAGTGCGCCGAGCCGCTTCGGCGCATGCTATCGTGCCCGCCCGTCCCTTTATCCATTAGCCCAGCATGCTGCCGACTTCCCGTACCCTGCGTCTGTCGTTGTATACCTTGCTGATCATCGCCGGTGCGGCCATCGCCGCCACCCTTGCCGTCCGCCACGCCGAACGTCAGGCGCAGGAAGAAGACGCCGCCCGCGCCAGCCAACAGCTGGCGCTGTACGCCAACTCCCTGCACACCCTGATCGACCGCTATCGTGCCCTGCCCGCCGTGCTGGCGCTGGACCCGCAATTGCGCGGGGCGCTGGCCGGGCCGGTCAGCACTGAACAGCAGAACGCGCTGAATCTGAAGCTGGAAAAGATCAACGGCGCGGCGCAGTCCTCGACCCTCGAACTGCTCGATCACACTGGCCTTGCGGTAGCCGCCAGTAACTGGCGCCTGCCCAGCAGCTATGTTGGCCACAACTACGGTTTTCGCCCGTACTTCAGTCAGACCCGCACCCAGGGCAGCGGACGCTTTTATGCGGTGGGTGTGACCAGTGGCATCCCCGGTTATTTTCTCTCCAGCGCGGTGCTGGGCGACAACGACGAGTTCCTCGGGGCGATGGTGGTCAAGCTGGAGTTTCCCGAGCTTGAGCGCGAATGGAGCCAGGGCAGCGACACGCTGCTGGTCAGCGATGCACGCGGAATCGTTTTCATCGCCAACCAGCCCGGCTGGCGCTATCGCTCGTTGCGGCCGCTGGACAGCCGCGACATGGCCGAGATCAAGCGCACGCGTCAGTACGACAAGCAATCGCTGAGCCCGCTGACGCATTTGTCCCTGCGCCACTTCGACGACAACAGCGACCTGCGCCGGGTCGAAGGCCCGCAAGGCACGGCGGACTATCTGTGGGAATCGCTGCCGCTCGCCGCCGAAGGCTGGACCCTGCACCTGTTGCGGCGCCCGCAAGTGGCCTTCGAAGATTTGCGTAACGCCGGGCTCGCTGCTGCCGGTGTGTGGCTGGCGCTGGTGTTTCTGCTGCTGTTCCTCAACCAGCGCTGGCGCCTGTCGAAAGTCCGCCAGCGCAACCGCGAAGAACTCGAACAATTGGTCGAAGCACGCACCCGCGACTTGCGCACGGCCCAGGACGGCCTGGTGCAATCGGCCAAGCTCGCCGCGCTGGGACAGATGTCTGCGGCGCTGGCCCACGAAATCAATCAGCCGCTGACCGCGCAACGCATGCAACTGGCGACACTGCGGCTGCTGCTCGACCATGGCCGCGTCGATGACGCCTACAAGGCGCTCAAACCGGTGGACGACATGCTCACGCGCATGGCGTCGCTCACCGGTCACCTGAAGACCTTTGCCCGCAAGAGCCCCAGCGGCCTGCGCGAACGGCTGGATCTGGCCACGGTGGTCGATCAGTCGCGGCAATTGCTCGACGCCCGCCTGCGCGACGAACAGGTCAGCCTGGTGCTGCACCTGACGCGCCCGGCGTGGGTGCGTGGCGATGCGATCCGCCTCGAACAAGTACTGATCAATCTGTTGCGCAACGCCCTCGATGCAATGCAGGGTAAACCGTGCAAGCGTCTGGAAATCCGCCTGGAAGTAGACGAGCAACTGTGGCGTCTGAGCGTGATCGACAATGGCGGCGGGATTGCCGAAGAACACCTGAACCAGGTGTTCGACCCGTTCTTCACCACAAAACCTGTGGGTGACGGCCTCGGTCTGGGGCTGGCGGTGTCCTTCGCCATCGTGCATGAATCCGGCGGGCGCTTGAGTGCCGAGAATGGTGAGGCCGGCGCAATATTCACCCTGACCCTGCCGATCGATCTGGAGGCGCATATCTGATGCTCAACTCAGTGATAGTGGTCGATGACGAAGGCAGCATCCGCAACGCTGTCGAACAGTGGCTGAGTCTGTCGGGGTTCGAGGTGCAGTTGTTCAGCCGCGCTGAAGACTGTCTGGCGGCACTGCCCGCGCACTTCCCCGGGGTGATCCTCAGCGATGTGCGCATGCCCGGCCTCAGTGGTCTGGAGTTGTTGGCCGAAGTGCAGCGCCGTGACGCCGATCTGCCAGTGATTCTGCTGACCGGTCACGGTGATGTGCCGATGGCGGTCGAAGCCATGCGCGACGGTGCCTACGACTTCCTCGAAAAACCGTTCAGCCCGCAAACCCTGCTCGGCAGCCTGCGCCGGGCGCTCGACAAACGTCGGCTGGTTCTGGAAAACCGTGCCCTGCACGAGCAGGCCGACCACCGCGCCAGACTCGATGCGACGCTGCTCGGTGTGTCCCGTGGCATGCAGACCTTGCGCCGGCAGGTGCTGGAGCTGGCGGCGCTGCCGGTCAACGTGTTGATCCGCGGCGAAACCGGCAGTGGCAAGGAACTGATCGCGCGCTGCCTGCACGACTTCGGCCCGCGCGCGGACAAGCCCTTTGTGGCGCTCAACTGTGCGGCAATCCCCGAGCAGTTGTTCGAGGCCGAGTTGTTTGGCCATGAGAGCGGCGCCTTCACCGGCGCTTCCGGCAAGCGCATCGGCAAGCTGGAGTACGCCGACGGCGGCACGCTGTTTCTCGATGAAATCGAAAGCATGCCGCTGGCCCAGCAGGTGAAACTGCTGCGGGTGTTGCAGGAACAGAAGCTGGAACGGTTGGGCTCGAACCAGAGCATTCGCGTCGACCTGCGGATCGTTGCCGCGACCAAACCCGACCTGCTCGATGAGGCCCGGGCCGGACGCTTTCGTGAGGATCTGGCCTATCGCCTGAACGTCGCCGAACTGCGCCTGCCGCCGCTGCGTGATCGCCGCGAAGACATTCCGCTGCTGTTCGAATCTTTCGCCTTCAGCGCCGCCCAGCGTCTGGGGCGCACCTTCCCGCCGTTGAGCGGCGCGCAATTGAGTCACCTGCTGAGTCACGACTGGCCGGGCAATGTGCGTGAACTGGCGAACGTCGCCGAGCGGCAGGTGCTGGGGCTGGATGAGCCGGTGCAAGGCATCGACCCCGGCCAGTCCCTCGCCGCGCAGCAAGAAGCCTTCGAAGCCCAGTGCCTGCGTGCTGCGCTGACCCGACACAAGGGCGATGTGAAAGCGGTGCTGGAAGAGTTGCAACTGCCGCGCCGCACGTTCAATGAAAAGCTGCAGCGGCATGGGTTGAGTCGGGAGATGTTTGTTCCGGGCAGCTAATGTGACTGCGCCTGTCCTGGCCCCTTCGCGAGCAAGCCCGCTCCCACAGGGTTTTGTGCTGAACACAGATTTTGTGAACACTCGAGATACCTGTGGGAGCGGGCTTGCTCGCCAAGAGGCCATTACTGACAACAACAATCCCTATGCCAGATAAGCAATTTTCCGCTCACCAATCACAATCAATAAGCGGATTTCCGCTCATTAAATCCCGCTCACCCCTCTAAACCGGCCCTTTCCCCGTTGGCACAGCTCCTGCTATAGCCCCGGCAGGCTGCGTTTTAACGCGCTCCACAAAAACAATTAAACGAAGGATCCTTCAATGGATAACTCCAACGCCCTGCCTCTTGGGTCGGCTGCTGCGCCCGCCAAAGAAAGAACCACCGCCAGCCGGATCAAATCGATCTTCAGCGGTTCTGTCGGCAACATGGTCGAGTGGTACGACTGGTACGTCTATGCCGCCTTCTCGCTGTACTTCGCCAAGACCTTCTTCCCCGCCGGTTCCACCACTGCCCAACTGATGAACACCGCCGCGATCTTCGCCGTGGGCTTTCTGATGCGCCCGATCGGTGGCTGGCTGATGGGCCTCTACGCGGACAAGGTCGGTCGCAAGAAAGCCTTGATGGCCTCGGTCTACCTGATGTGCTTCGGCTCCTTGCTGATCGCTCTGAGTCCCAACTACGAAACCATCGGCATCGGCGCACCGATCCTGCTGGTGTTCGCACGATTGCTGCAAGGCCTGTCGGTCGGCGGCGAATACGGCACCTCGGCGACCTATCTCTCGGAGATGGCGACCAAGGAACGTCGCGGCTTCTTCTCCAGCTTCCAGTACGTGACCCTGATCTCCGGCCAGCTCATAGCGCTGGGCGTACTGATCGTGCTGCAGAACGTGCTGACCACTGAACAGCTGTACGCGTGGGGCTGGCGTATTCCGTTCGCCATCGGCGCGCTGTGCGCGGTCGTGGCGTTGTACCTGCGTCGCGGCATGGAAGAAACCGAGTCGTTCACCAAGAAAGAAAAGTCCAGGGAAAGCGCCATGCGCACCTTGATGCGCCACCCCAAAGAGCTGTTGACCGTGGTCGGCCTGACCATGGGCGGCACCCTGGCGTTCTACACCTACACCACCTACATGCAGAAATATCTGGTGAACACCGTCGGCATGAGCATCTCCGACTCGACCACCATTTCTGCCGCCACGCTGTTCCTGTTCATGTGCCTGCAACCGATCATCGGCGGCCTGTCGGACAAGATCGGCCGTCGTCCGATCCTGATCGCCTTCGGCGTGCTGGGGACGATCTTCACGGTGCCGATCCTGATGACCCTGCACACCATTCAGACCTGGTGGGGCGCGTTCTTCCTGATCATGGCGGCGCTGATCATCGTCAGCGGCTACACCTCGATCAACGCGGTGGTGAAGGCCGAGCTGTTCCCGACCGAAATCCGCGCGCTGGGCGTCGGCCTGCCGTACGCACTGACCGTGTCGATCTTCGGCGGTACCGCTGAATACATCGCACTGTGGTTCAAGAGCATCGGCATGGAAACCGGTTACTACTGGTACGTGACCGCGTGCATCGCGGTGTCGTTGCTGGTTTACGTGACCATGAAGGACACGCAGAAACACTCGCGGATCGTGACTGACTGAGGAATGAGTTAGTTCAGCCATTGTGATGGTGGCTGTTATGGCCGCATCGCGAGCAGGCTCACTCCTACATTGATTGGCGTACGCCGCCCTTGTAGGAGTGAGCCTGCTCGCGATTGCGGCGACGCGGTATCAGGACAATTCAGCAGTTATTTGCGGCTTGCCATAACGCTTCTGCGCATACGACGCCCCGACAATCATCACCAGCAGAATCGCCGCCAGCACCGCCGACGAACCGATGGTGCCGAAGTCCAGACCACCCTTCTCGTGAGACTTGGTCATCAAGTCGCCCAAGGTCGCACCGAACGGCCGGGTCAGCACGAACGCTACCCAGAACAACAGCACCGACGAAATCTTCGTGAAGTATTTGAGCAGCACGACCACGGCAATGGTCGAGCCGATCAGCAGCGCGCCACCGGCAAAGCCCAGGCCCGAATCATCGGCCAGGTAGTCACCCAGCGCGGTGCCCAGGGTGTTGGAAAACAGAATCGCCATCCAGTAGAACATCTCGCCCCGGAAGGTCTGCACCTTGCTGACATTCAACGAGTCGCCGCTCAGACGCCAGGCCGCGAAGATCGCCAGCAGAATCGCAATCAGGATCATCGACCCGGTGGCGTAACCCAGCCCGAGGGTGCGGTCCATGAAGTCGGACATGGTGGTGCCGGCGGTGCTGGTGGACAGAATCACGATCCAGTACAGCAGCGGCTTGTAGGTCTTGGCCATCAATTGGGTGATCAGCGTCAGCACGAACACGCTGATCAGGATCAGCGAGCTGAGGGCGTACCCGACGTTGAGGGTCATCGACAGCAAATCCCCCGCGGTTTCCCCCAGGGTCGTCGCGCAGATTTTCATGACCCAGAACGCCAGGGTAATTTGAGGCAGTTTATTCATCGCAAGCAAAGCTCCAGTGTGAGACGGCCGTTTCTTGGTTTTCTGGCCGTGGGCAGACTGGCGTTACACCGGTGAAAAACCGGTCGGCAGCAGATGAAAAATCTGTCATATCGCGAAAAACAGCGATTAATCCCCCATTAATGCTGGCCTTGCATCCTGCATCCACCTGATCGATGACCTGCGCGACGTTCGCTCCCGACAATGGAAGCCAATCAATGCGCTGCCCTTAACATCTAGTTAATCGATAGTTTTTAGCATTTATTTGCGCTTTTTAATCAATTTAGTTGGCGTAGCATTAGATGCAAGCAAGACACATCGTCAACAAATCCGGAGTAACCGACATGAAAACCCAACTGATCCTCGCCCTGACCCTGTCCGTACTGGCCGCCAACACCTTCGCTGCCGATGGCTCGGACAAAACCAAATCGTCCGACTTCATTTCCGGCGCCAGCGCCGCCATCGAAACCAGCCATTCAGGCACTTACGCCGCTGACGGTTTCGACAAAACCAACGTCGGCAAAGCTGTGGCTGCCGATGGTTTCGATAAAACCGGTACTGCTGCAGCCATCAGCTGAATATCAGCAGTCCTTCCACAGCCCGGCTTAGGCCGGGCTTAGTCATTTCTGGGGCATCACAATTCTGAACTCCACACAAAACCCTGTGGGAGCGAGCCTGCTCGCGAAGACGCCGTGCCAGGCAACATCGCAGTGCATGACCCACCGCCTTCGCGAGCAGGCTCGCTTCCACAGGGTTCTCCCCAGGGAGATAACTGTGTCTATGTAACTGGAAATTGCTTCCGCGCACTTGCACTATTGCCCACTGACTCATGCCCTCCAGGAACCCCAGCCATGTCCGATGACATCCACTTCTACGAACCCGGCCACGGCCACGGCCTGCCCCACGATCCGTTCAACGCCATCGTCGGCCCGCGCCCCATCGGCTGGATCTCTTCGCAGGATGCCCACGGCCGGCTGAACCTGGCGCCTTACAGCTTCTTCAACGCGTTCAACTACATTCCGCCGATCATTGGTTTTTCCAGTGTCGGGCGCAAAGACAGCCTGAACAACATCGAGCAGACCGGTGAATTCGTCTGGAACCTCGCCACCCGGCCACTGGCCGAGCAGATGAACCAGAGCTGCGCAATGGTCGCACCTGAGGTCAACGAGTTTGAATTGGCCGGATTGACGCCGGTGGCGTCGAAGGTGATTGCGGTGCCACGGGTGGCCGAAAGCCCGGTGTCCTTCGAGTGCAAGGTCACGCAGATCATTCAGTTGCAGCGCGCCGATGGCGAAACCGTGCCGAGCTGGCTGATTCTCGGCGAAGTGGTCGCCGTGCATATCGCCAAGTGGCTGTTGAAGGACGGGATCTACGACACCGCCGCGGCAGAACCGATTCTGCGCGGCGGCGGGCCGGCGGATTATTTCCAGTTGGGGCCAGAGGCCTTGTTCAAGATGTGGCGCCCAGGCGCCGTCAAATAAGCGCCGTTACCAGATCAGCTCGGCGTCATCAGTGACGCCCTGCAGACGCTCCAGCTCTTGGGTGGCTGCGTCATCGGCAGCGATGGCGCCGGGGAATACCTGATCACCCAGCAGTTTGTGAAAGCGTGGCGCACCGCCATCGACCAGGGCCTTGACCGCGATTGCCGCGTGATAACCCTTGTTGCCGCCCAACTCGACGGGGACGACTGCGGAGACTGCTTCGAAGTGTTCGAACTCTTTACGTGCCATGGCACACATCCTGGCTCAGACGAATAAGCCGGACATTAAACCCTCAACCGGCGAGTTTGTGTATCGGTGCCGGGCATTGTCCCAACGCCTGCGCCGCCGACACCTCTTTGAAGGTGTGGAAATCCAGGCTGTTGACCACCAGGTCCTGGACCAGTTCGGCAAAGATCTGCATCGACGGACTGTTGAAATACGCCGTCATCGCCTGCTGATGGCTCCAGAAACCGGAGACCAGCCACAAGTCCGGATCGCATTGCGAATGCTGCAGGGCAAAGTTCAGGCAACCGGGGGCGGTGCGCGACGGTTCGATCAAGGCACTGAGACGTACACCCAGTTCGGCGGAGCGTCCGGCGCGCGCTCGAACGAAGGCCATATGACTGACGGGAATCTGCTTGGACATGTTCAACCCTCCCAGGGAGTCGCGTGGCAGCCGGGGGACGGGCTGCGACAGGATCCAAGGTTAAGGGCCGGGTGCGACGTGCCGTTAGTCGATTCCTGCCGCCGCGTTGCACAATCCTGCGAAACTGCACACGGCCCCTGCAACAACGGGTAAAACCTTGTCACACGGCTGTCACACCGGTTTCAAGCAAGTTTGCCGCCCTGCATCCTGCTATGGCTGGGCACGCCGGCAAGCCAATGCAGAATCAGGCAAGCATTTGACAGAATGTGTCTACCGCTTGCGCTTGCACAAACTTAAGCTCTGCTCCATTCCAGATCCCTTGCCGAGGATGCCGTGCATGACGTCATTCGATCGTTTCCAAGCCCCGCCCGATGCCGACATGGAGAAACAGCGCGCAGAACTGGCGGCGATCATCCGCCGCAACACCACGGACGATGGCAGTTACCAGACCGCCATCGGCTCGCTGTTCATGTCGCGTCACACCCAGTCCCATGACTTTGCCCCGGTGCTGGCGCAACCGGCGCTGTGCATCATGGCTCAGGGGCGTAAAGAGGTGCGGCTGGCGGATGAGTACTTCAATTACGACCCGTTGAACTACCTGGTGGTGTCGGTTTCGATGCCGCTCAGCGGCCGGGTGGTGAATGTCTCGCCAGAGGACCCTATCCTCGCCGTGCGCCTGGACATCGACCCGACCGAAATCACTGCGCTGATCGCCGACGCCGGCCCCATGGGCGTGCCGACCCGGCCGACCGGGCGTGGTCTGTATGTCGAGCAGATCGACAGCGCAATGCTCGACGCGGTGCTGCGTCTGGCGCGATTGCTCGATGCGCCGAAAGACATCGCCATGCTCGCGCCGCTGATCCGTCGGGAGATTCTCTATCGCCTGCTGCGCAGTCCGCAGGGCCATCGTTTGTATGAGATCGCGATTGCCAACAGCCAGAGCCACCGCATCAGCCAGGCGATCAAATGGCTCAACGGCAACTTCGAGCAACCGCTGCGTATCGATGATCTGGCCAAGGAAGTGAACCTCAGCGTCTCGACCCTGCATCACCGCTTCAAGGCAATGACGGCGATGAGCCCGCTGCAATATCAGAAGCAGTTGCGCCTGCAAGAGGCGCGGCGCCTGATGCTGACCGAGGGGCTGGAAGCGTCGGCGGCGGGGTATCGGGTGGGGTATGAAAGCCCCTCGCAGTTCAGCCGCGAGTACAGCCGCTTGTTTGGCGCACCGCCGTTGCGGGATCTGGCGCGGTTGCGGCTGTCGGTCTGATCCAGAATTTTCGCTATCACAACTGACGCCTTCGCGGGCAAGCCCGCTCCCACAGGGTTTTGTGTTGAACACAAGATTGGGGGACAACACCTATCACTGTGGGAGCGGGCTTGCCCGCGAAGGGGCCAGCAGGGCCAACATCAAATCCGGATCAAGCCCCCAACACCCGACACGCCTCCACCGGCAACGTCACCGACACCGGATGCCCGACTCCCAACCCAATCCCCTGACACGGCGTGCTCAACGCCGTGAACGTCACCCCGGAACATTCCACCGTGGTCTCGATGGTCGCGCCGATGTCGCGCACGAACGTCACCTTGCCCAGCAAGCGATTGCCCGCCGTCGCCTGTGGCGCAGACAGTTGCAGGTCTTCCGGGCGAATCAGCATCTTCACCTTCTGCCCCACCACGATGCTGCTGCAGATCGGCACTTGCAGCGCGTCACCACCCGGCAGGCTGACCTTGCCATCACCGAGCGCCGTGGCCGGGAAAATGTTGCCCGAGCCGATGAAGTCGGCGACGAACTCGTTGGCCGGATGCCGGTAGATCTCGATCGGCGTGCCCACCTGCTGCACCTTGTGCTCCCCCAACACCACCACGATGTCGGCCATGGTCATGGCTTCGCGCTGGTCGTGGGTGACCATGATCGTGGTGATGTTCAGGCGCTGTTGCAGTTGGCGGATTTCCACCTGCATCGACTCACGCAGCTTGGCATCCAGCGCCGACAACGGTTCGTCGAGCAGGAGGATTTTCGGCCGTGAGGCGATGGCCCGGGCAATCGCCACCCGTTGCCGTTGCCCACCGGAAAGCTTCGCCACAGGACGGTCGATCATCGCTTGCAGCTGGATCAATTCCAACAGTTCCACCACCCGCGCCTGCTGCTCGGCTTTGCTCACGCCGCGCAGTTTCAGCGGATAGGCAATGTTCTCGCCGACGGTCATGTGCGGGAACAGCGCCAGCGACTGGAACACCATGCCGAAGTTGCGCAGGTGCGCCGGGGTATGTCCGATGTTTTCGCCATCCAGGCGAATCTCGCCGCCGGTGAGGGTTTCCAGCCCGGCGATCATCCGCAGCAAGGTGGTTTTGCCGCAGCCCGACGGGCCGAGAAAACACACCAGTTTGCCTTCGGGCAAATGCAGGTTGACGTCTTGTACCGCGCAAGCCGAGCCGTAGAATTTCTCGACGTTTTCCAGAATCAGACCAGTCATGTTGCACCTCAAATCAAAAGGAAACGCCGCCCTCGCCCACCAGCTTCTCCAGCGCCCAGATCAGGACGAAGTCGATCAGCACGATCAGCACGGCAAACGAGAACACGGTAGGGTCGAGCGATGACACGGTGCGGCTGTACATCCAGATCGGCACGGTCATGACATCGATGGTGTAGAGGAAATAGGTCACGGTGAATTCGTTGAACGAGACGATGAACGCCAGCAGCATCCCCGCCAGAATCCCCGACTTCATCAACGGCACCACCACGTCGACGATCGCCCGCAGCGGCGAGGCGCCGAGCATCCGTGCCGCCTCTTCGACTTCGCTGCCGATGGAGAGCATCGCAGCGGTGCAGTTTTTCACCACGAACGGCAGCGCCAGAATCACGTGGGCAATCACCAGGCGCGAAGTGGTCAGGTGGAACGGCAGGCTGTCGAACACCAGCAGCAACGCCAGGCCCAACACCACCATCGGAAACACCAGCGGCAGCGACATCAGTTGCAGCGCCACGGCTTTGCCACGGAACTCGCAACGGGTCAGCGCATAGGCGGCGGGCACCGCGATCAGCGTAGCGAAGACCATGGTCAGGCACGACACCAGCAAACTGGTGGCCATCGCCTGACCGAGGCTCAGCACGTCGCTGGCGTCCGGCGAAACGAAGGTGTGCCAGGCGGCTTTGTACCATTGCAGGCTGTAGCTGCTCGGCGGGAAGTCGAGGTTCGACGCACCGCTGAACGACATCACGATCATGGTCAGGATCGGCAACACCGCCAGCAGCAGAATGAACCCGGAAAGGATCCCGGCGAACTTGCCGGTGTCGCCGGGCAACAGCGCCATGCGCTTCTTGGTCAGGGTACTCATTGCGAAGCCTCCAGCAGGCGCCGACGACGGCCGGTGATGTATTCGGACAGGGTCATGATCGCCAGCGTGGTGACGATCAGCACCACCCCGGCCGCCGACGCGGCAGGCCAGTTCATCAGTGGCGCGATCTGGTCATGCACCATCACCGCAAGCATCGGCACACGGCGGCCACCGAGCAGCAACGGCACGACAAAACTGCTGGCGTTGTAGGCGAACACCAGCGTCGCCCCGGTGATGATCCCCGGCAGACTCATCGGCAACACCACCTGACGGAACACCTGGAAACGACTGGCGCCCAGCGTTGCAGCCGCCTCTTCGTAGGTGCGCGCGACGCCACGCATGGCGCTGGCAATCGGCAGCACGGCGAGCGGAAACGCGGTCTGCACCAGCCCCATCAGCACGCCGTTCTGGTTGTACAGCAACATGATCGGGCGCTTGATCAGGCCCAGGCCCATCAGCGTCTGGTTGAGCATCCCGCCCGGGCCGAGGATCACCAGCCAGCCGTAGCTTTGCAGCAGCAGGTTGACCAGCAGCGGCAACAGCACCGCCGCGAGGAAGATCCGTCGCACAAACGGCGAGGTCAGCCGCGACATGGTGTACGCCACTGGGATCGCCAGCAGCACCGCGATCACGGCGCTGATCAGGGCCAGACGCAGGGTCAGCAGCAACGACTTGAGGTAATAGGGTTCGAGCAATTGCGCGTAGCTGGCGAGGCTGAACCCGCTCCATTCCGCGCCTTTGCTGCCGACGCTCATGCGCAGCACCAGCAGGCTGGCAGCGATCAGCACACCGAGAAACAGCATCGACGGCGTGAGGAAAAACCACGCCCGGGCGGTGGGCGAAATACTGCGCGCCGGACGCGCGGCGGCGGCGCCGACCGGTTGGGTCAGGGATTGATGTTCCATAGCAATGATCTCGTCAATGGAAAAACAACTGACGAACACAACTCTCCAAACCACCCCCGCCCCATTGTAGGAGTGAGCCTGCTCGCGATAGCGGTGTGTCAGTCACCTAATGGGTTGACTGGTATGACGCTATCGCGAGCAGGCTCACTCCTACAGAGGGTTGCGGTGTTCCGAAGACTGGTGTTCGGCTCAGGAAGAAAAAATTTCCGTATAACGACGAATCCATTGGTCATGCACGGTCGCCAGGAAGGCGTTGTCGTGCATGATCGCCTTCTCGGCAATCTGCTCAGGCGTGAGGATGTACGGGCTCTTGCGCGCTTCGGCGGAGATGATCGCCTTGGCGTTGACCGGGCCGTTGAAAATGTCTTCGGCCATCTTGCCCTGCACCAGCGGGTCGAGAGAGTGATCGATGAAGGCGTAGGCCAGGTCGGTGTCGCCCGGACGGTTCTTCGGCATCACCGAGAGCATCAGGTCAGTGTAGAAACCTTCCTTCATGCCGAACGTGGCACCGAGGCCGTAGTTCGGATCGCGGATCTGCTTGGGGAAGAATGCCGGGGCGTACAAGCCGCCCATGTCCAGCGAACCGGTGCGGAACAACTCGGCAATCTGGTTCGGGTTTTCACCGAGGGTGACCACGCGATCCTTCAGCTCGGCGAGTTTCTTGAAGCCCGGTTCGATGTTGTGTTCGTCACCGCCGGCCAGTTTGGCGGCGATGATGATCAGGTCCATGGCCTCGGTCCAGTTCGGCGGTGGCAGGAAAATGTTCGGCGCCAGATCGGCGTCCCACAGCGCGGCGTAACTGTCCGGTGCCTGTTTGAGGGTGCGGGTGCTGTAGACCAGGCTGTTGCACCACAACAGGTAACCGATACCGTGGCCATTGGCGCCGGTGCGGTATTTTTCCGGGACGTCGATCAGGTTGGGAATGCGATTGAGGTCGGGTTTTTCCAGCAGCCCGGCGGCGGCCAGGCCTTCGGCACCGACCCCGGCCAGAGTGATGATGTCGTACTGCGGACGGTCACCGCCGGCCTTGAGTTTGGCGACCATTTCCGAGGTACTGCCGGTGCGATCGGCGATGACCTTGGCGCCGGTCTTGGCTTCGAACGTGGCGGCAATGTTGCGCAGTGCGGCGAGGCCAGTGTCATCCGACCAGGTCAGCAAACGCAGGGTCTTGCCGGCAAAACGCGTGTCGCTGGCGCTGGCCCGGATGAAGGGCATGCTCAGGGCCGCCGCCGCTACCGAGGCGACGCCGACGGTTTTAATGAATTGACGCCTGTTCAGATCATGCTCGCCCATGAAGGACTCCCTTTGTTCTTTTAAGTATGAGGTTGGTCGCAACCGTTGCATCCGCGCGGCCGGATCCGCTGCAGCCCTTGTTTTCAAAGGCCTGCAGCGCTGCCGACGGGTTCATCCTGAGGTCGTGCAATACACCTGACTATCGATAAAAACTCATCGAAGCCATGACACCCACGCATGCCTCGTTGCGAGGCATGCGCTCACCGTTTTCGGGCGTTCAGAGCGCCCGGATCACGTGTTTGATTTCCTGAAAAGCAGCCAGGCCCCACGGTCCCAATTCGCGGCCGATGCTGCTCTGCTTGTAGCCACCCCACGCCGTCTGCGGGAAGATCACTTGCGGCGCGTTGAGCCATACAAGCCCCGCCTGCAGGGCATTAGCGACCCGCTCAGCAGTTTCGGCGTTACGCGTCACCACACTGGCGACGAGGCCGAACTGGCTGTCGTTGGCCAGGGCGATTGCCTCGGCTTCGCTGCTGAAACGGCGCACACAGAGCACCGGGCCGAAAATCTCTTCGCACCACAGCGCACTGTCGAGGGGCACGTCAGTGAACACGGTCGGCTGCAAAAAATATCCGCGCGGCAGATCCGCCGGACGATTACCGCCGCACACCAGCTTCGCGCCAGCGCTCAGGCCAAGGTCGATGTGCCCGAGCACACGCTGGTATTGCGCCTGATTCACCAGCGCGCCCATCTCCACGTCCGGGTCGAACGGGTCAGCCACGCGAATCGCTTGCGCGCGTTTTTGCAGACGCTCGAGGAATTCCTCGGCCAGCTCATCGGCGACCAGCACCCGACTGGTGGCCGAGCACATCTGCCCGGCGTTGAAAAAACCACCGCCGCAAGCCAGTTCCACCGCCAGCTCCAGATCGGCATCTTCAAGCACCAGCAGCGAAGATTTGCCACCCAGTTCCAGGCTCACGCCCTTCACGGTTTCCGCCGCGCGCTGCATCACCTGCACACCGACGGCGTTGCTGCCGGTGAAGGAAATCTTCGCGATACGCAGATCAGCCGACAGCGGCGCACCGACCGCCAGACCGGTGCCGCAGACCAGATTGAACACGCCTTTGGGCAGACCGGACTCGGCGATGATCGCCGCCAGTTCCAGCTCCGGCAGCGGCGTGACTTCCGACGGTTTGAGCACCACGCAGCAGCCAGCGGCCAACGCCGGTGCGAGTTTCCATGCGGTGGTGACCATCGGGAAATTCCACGGCACGATCAGCCCGACTACTCCGCACGGTTCGCGGCGCAGGCGTGCGCTGAAATCGTCGCTGGGCAGCGCTACATTGCTGTCCTGTCTGGCGTCGAGACCTTCGGCGAGTTCGGCGTAGTACTCGAACGTGGCGATGACATCGTCGACGTCGATCGCCGCTTCGAACTGCGGCTTGCCGTTGTTGCTCGACTGCAGTTTCATCAAATGATCGCGACCGTTGCGCACGCCATTGGCGATGTTGCGCAGAATTGCGCCGCGCTCGGCGCCAGTGGTTTTCGACCAGTCCTTGAACGCTGCCGTGGCTGCGGCGACCGCTTGATCGACCGCTTGCTCGTCACCGCCATTGACCGTGGTCAGCAGCGCTTCGGTGGCCGGGTTGATCACCCGCAGATGCTCGCGACCGGCCGACCATTGGCCGTTGATGTACAGGCCATCGAGTGTGGTTGGGAAATTGATCATTGGGCCACCGCCTGCATCCATTGGGTCTGGTCGATTTCGATCAGGGTCGGGCCCTGCCGATCGGTTGCGGCACGCAGCGCGCTACGCAGTTGTTCAACCGAGTTGATCGCTTCGGCGGCGCAACCCAGGGCCTTGGCCACACCGATGAAGTCCGGGGTGTAGATGTCGACGCCAACCGGCTCGATGGCGCGGTTGACCATGTACTTCTTGATCTCTTCGTAACCCTGGTTATTCCACAGCAGGATAATCACCGGAGTACGCGCTTCGACGGCGCTCGCCAGTTCCGGCAAGGTGAATTGCAAACCACCGTCGCCGATCAGGCACACCACGGGCGGACGGGCGCCGCTCTCGATGCTGCCGCCGAGCCATGCGCCGATCGCCGCCGGCAAGGCGTAACCGAGGGTGCCGTACCCGGTGGAAGAGTTGAACCAGCGGCGTGGTCGTTCCGGGTTGAAGGTGAGGTTGCCGGTGTAGACCGGTTGCGTGGAGTCGCCGACGAACACCGCCTCCGGCAACTCGTGCAGAATGGTTTCAAGGAAACGCGTCTGGGCCAGCGTTGGCGCATCCCAGGTCGCGGCCAGATCATCGCGCAGACGCGCCGCCCGCACCTGCCCCCAATCGTTGCGACGTTCGGCCAACGACTGATGCGACAGTGCGCTGAGCAGCGCTTGTGCGGCGTTGCGCGAGTCGGCGACCAAGGCCACGTGCGGCGGATAGTTGCGCACGGTCTGATCGGCGTCGATGTCGATGCGCAGCAACTTGCCGGGGATTTCAAAGCCGCCGGCGAAGGTCACGTCGTAATCGGTTTCGGCCAGCTCGGTGCCGATCGCCAGCACCACGTCGGCATCAACCACCAGTGCACGGGTCGCGATCAGGCTTTGCGTCGAACCGATCAGCAGCGGATGGCTGGACGGCAACATGCCTTTGGCGTTGATGGTCAGCGCCACCGGGGCGTCGAGCAGCTCGGCCAGTTCGGTGAGTTCGACTGCGGCATCGATGGCACCGCCACCGGCGAGGATCAGCGGGCGCCGAGCGCCGGCCAGCAGTTCAGTCATGCGCCGTACGGCCGCCGGTGCAGCCCCGGCGCGGTCGATATTCACCGGGACGCTGGCGAGCAGTTCATCGGCTTCTTCCACCAAAACATCCAGCGGAATTTCGATGTGCACCGGACGTGGACGCCCGGCCTGGAACAGTGCGAAGGCACGGGCCAGCACGCCCGGCAACTCCGCCGCCGACATCAGGGTGTGGGAGAACGCAGCCACGCCGCCGACCAGTGCGCTCTGGTTCGGCAACTCGTGGAGCTTGCCGCGACCGCCACCCAACTGGCTGCGCGTCTGCACGCTGGAGATCACCAGCATCGGGATCGAGTCGGCGTAGGCCTGGCCCATCGCGGTGGTGATGTTGGTCATGCCCGGGCCGGTGATGATGAAGCACACACCCGGCTTGCCGCTGGTGCGCGCATAGCCGTCAGCCATGAAGCCGGCGCCCTGTTCATGCCGTGGGGTGACGTGGTTGATGCTCGAACGGGCCAGCCCGCGATACAGCTCCACGGTGTGCACCCCGGGAATGCCGAACACCTGCTCGACCCCATAATCCTCGAGTAACTTGACCAGTACTTCGCCACACGTCGCCATGTCGATTGCCCTTGTTGTTTGATCAATACGCCGTGCCAAATGTGGGAGCGAGCTTGCTCGCGAAAGCGGTGTATCAGCCACATCAATGCTGAATGGAAAACCGTATTCGCGAGCAAGCTCGCTCCCACATTGATTCGGGTGGAATGGGCTCATTGAACGGGCGGCAGGTAGCGACAACAATCGATTAAAAGTCATACTAGCCATGTCCTCACGTCATACCTTGGATCCACATGAAACGACTGCCTCCCCTGCCCGCCCTGCATACGTTTCTGATCACCGCGCAGTGCTGCAACTTCACGCGGGCAGCCGAGCAGTTGCACATCACTCAGGGTGCAGTGAGCCGGCAGATCGCCGGGCTGGAGGATCATCTGGGGTATGAGTTGTTCATTCGTCTGGCCCGAGGCCTGGAGCTGACCGCCGAAGGGCGTGAATGGCTGCCACGGGTGGAGAAGATTTTCGGCCTGATCAGCGAAGCCACCGAGCAGATTGGTCTGAAGCGTGAAACCCTGCAGCTCAAGGCACCGAGCTGCGTGATGCGCTGGCTGGTGCCGCGCTTGCTGCAATGGCAGAAGGAACGACCGGACGTGCCGGTCAAACTGACCACCACGCTGGCCCATGGCGTGGACTTTCAGCGCGAGCAATTCGATGCGGCAGTGATCTACGGCATGCCGCCGGACAACTCATCGACCGCCCTGCACCTGTTCGACGAGCAGTTGACTCCGGTGTGTTCGCCAGCGCTATTGAAAGGCCCTCCGGCGCTGTCCGAGCCGGCCGACCTGCAACAGCATCTGCTGCTGCATCCAACCCGTGACACGCAGGACTGGACCGTGTGGCTGACCGCTGCCCAATTGCAGTTGGGCAACGTCAACATGGGGCAGCATTTCGAGACTCTGGATCAGGCAATGTCGATGGCGTCCCACGGGACGGGGGTGGCGATTGGCGACTGGTCGTTGATCGGCGATGACCTGCGCGCCGGGCGGTTGGTGATGCCGTTTGAGTTGAAGGTGAAGACGGGGTTGGGGTACTACGTGGTGATGCCGCAGGGCGGGAAAGCCTCGCCGCAGCTGGAGGAATTGATGATCTGGCTGGTGGAGCAGGCGCATACCCGCTGAAACACCCCAAAAAACCTGTGGGAGCGGGCTTGCTCGCGAATACGGTGTGTCATTCACCGTTGAGGTCGACTGACACTCCCTCTTCGCGAGCAAGCCCGCTCCCACATTGGGTCTGCGTCGTTGCTTAATACCCGACCGTAAACCGCTGACGCGAATGTTTCGGCGTTTCCACTTCGTCAATCAGCGCAATCGCGTAATCGGCGAAGGTGATCCAGCTGCGACCTTCAGCACTGAACAGCAAATGATCCTTGCCAACGCGGAAGGTGCCGGTGGGCTCACCTTCGACAAACTCTGCCGATGGCGAGAGAAAGGTCCAGTCCAGTTCCTGCTCCGAACGCAACGCATCGAGAAACGCGGCACCCGCACTGGCCTCGGTTTTGTACTCAGCCGGGAAACCAGCGCTGTCGATCACGCGGGTGTCGTCCGGCAGCAACAGCGAACCGGCACCGCCGACCACCAACAGACGCTTCACGCCCGCCTGCTTCACCGGGCCGATCACGGCGCTGGCGGGTACGGTGGCGAAATGTGCGGCGCTGATCACTACATCGTGACCGGCCACTGCGGCTTGCAGCGCCGCCGAATCCAGCACATCGAGATTCTTGCTGACGACACCGGCACGCGCGCCGATCTTCGAGGTGTCACGGGCGATAGCGGTAACGCTATGGCCGCGACGCAGGGCTTCTTCCAGCAGTTGGCTACCGGCACGGCCGGTGGCACCAATGATTGCGATTTTGCTCATGACATTCTCCAGTTGGCTTGAGAGTGCTGCGTTTTCAGAATCGGGTTACCACTTCATCTCGCCCTTGGCGACTTTGGCGCTCAGCTCCAGCGAGCTTTCTTCGCCGAGTTTCGGGTAGCGCTTCTGCATGGCCTTGATCAGTGCGGCGGAATCCTTGGCCTTGGCGGTTTCTTCGTCGAAAGCCTTAATGTAGTCGGCGGTGAATTTCACGCTGGCCAGCGAACGGCTGCTCTCGCCCAGGTAGTGACCCGGCACCACGGTTTTCGGCTTCAGGGTTTGGATCGAGTGCAGGGTTTGCAGCCAGTCGGCGTGGGATTGCGCGGTCTGGGTATCGGCCATCCACACATGGATGTTCTCGGCGACCACAACGCCACCGACCACGGCCTTGAGCGACGGGATCCACACGAAGCTGCGATCCGGTTGTTTGCCTTCAAGGCCGACCACCTGCAGTTTCTGCCCTTCGAGCATCAGGCTGTCGCCCTTGAGCACGCCCGGCACGATGGTTTTGGCCGGCACGTCGGCGCCCATTTTCGGGCCCCAGAAAGCGAGCTTGCCTTCGACGGTTTTGTTGATGTGATCCACGGTCGGCTGCGAGGCCAAAACCACAGCGTCGGGGAAGGCCTTGGTCAGGGTGTCGAGGCCGAAGTAGTAATCCGGGTCACCGTGGCTGATGTAGATGGTGGTCAGGTGTTTGCCGCTGGCGCGGATCTTTTCCACCACTTGCTCGGCCTGGGACTTGCCGAATTGGGCGTCGACCAGAATCGCGTCTTTCTCGCCGCTGACCAGCACCGAGGTCACCGGAAAAATCGCCTGGGTGCCCGGGTTGTAGACATCCAGGCTCAAGTTGGCGGCAGCAGCGTGCGCTGCGAAACCGAGAGTGGCGGTAGCCAGCAAAACGCGCTTGAGGGTAGTGAAGCCGATCATCTGTTGCTCCGTTGTCTGAATGCCGTGTTTGGCGATGGGACAGAGCTTAGTTGCCTGACTCGATACAAAAAATGCGATGCTTGAACATAGTTTGTTTCTGAAAGCGGGCAAATCATGGATCGTCTCCAAGCAATGCGGGTGTTTGTCACGGTGGTGGACCTGGGCAGCCAGTCGGCGGCGGCCGATCACCTGGACCTGTCGCGGCCAGTGGTGTCGCGCTATCTGGCCGAGCTGGAGGACTGGGTCGGCGCGCGCCTGATGCACCGCACCACGCGCAAGTTGAGCCTGACTGCCGCTGGCAGCGAAATCCTGCCGCGCTGCCGGCAGATGCTCGAACTCTCGAGCGACATGCAGGCGGCGGTCAGCGAACCCCACGATGCACCGCGCGGACTGCTGCGCATCAGCGTCAGTACCTCGTTCGGCCAGGCGCAACTGGCCGACGCCATGGCGGCGTACGTCAAGCGCTACCCCGGGGTCAGCATCGACCTGCAGATGCTCGATCGTACGGTGAACCTGGTGGATGAGCGCATCGATCTGGCGATCCGCACCAGCAATGACCTGGACCCGAACCTGATCGCCCGACGCCTGACGGTGTGCCGTTCGGTGGTCTGCGCCGCGCCGGCTTATCTGCGGGACAACCCGCCACCGCAACGGGTCGAGGACCTGAGCCGGCACAATTGCCTGACCCACTCGTACTTCGGCAAAAGCCTGTGGCATTTCGACGAGCACGGCGAACCGGTGTCGGTGCCGGTGCAAGGCAACATCAGCGCCAACGAGGCCAGCACCCTGTTGCGCGCCACGCTGGCCGGTGCAGGCGTGGCGATGCTGCCGACCTATCAGGCCGGGGTGCACGTGCATGCCGGTGAACTGGTGCGCCTGCTGCCCGATGCCGAGCCACGGCAGATGAACATCTACGCGGTGTACGCCTCGCGCAAGCACATGCCGGCGGCGCTGCGCAGCATGCTGGATTTTCTTGTCGAACGATTCCCGGAAAATCCCAAATGGGATATGGGCCTGTAAATCCGCTCCCACAGGGTGTTATCCGTATTCTGAATGGTATGTCACATACGCGGGAGCCGTGGCTGGAAACTCTGTGCCGCTGACCTATGCTGAAAGTAATACCGCAGGGTATGCGTTCAGAGGTCCACGCCATGAACATCAGAACAAGAAGGTACTTCGCGATTTTCATCACCTGCGCCGCCACGCTGGCGCTGTACGGCACCGCGGCCTGGCGGGTCGAGCAACTGCGACAACTGCCCCGCGAATACGCCAGCTGCAATTTCGAGCGCTGCATTCCGCACAACGCGACGCTCAATGCACTGCGCTGATCGAGCAGACACGGATTTCCCCTTGTAGGAGTGAGCCTGCTCGCGATAGCGGTGGATCATTCAGATAAATTTTGACTGATACACCGCTATCGCGAGCAGGCTCACTTCTACAGGGAGGTGTGTTTGAATTATTGTTCGGCCTTCAGCCGGTCGCGAAACGCCTTTGGCGAAATTCCAACCCTACGCCGGAACAGGCGCGTGAAGTTGGTCGGATCGGAAAACCCCAACAACTCCGACATCTCGTAAATGGTCATGCTGGTGTACGTCAGCAACCGTTTGGCTTCCAGTAACTGGCGTTCGTGCATGATCTGCAGCGCTGGCTGCCCTGCCAGTTCCCGGCAAGTACCGTTGAGGTGCGAGACCGATATGCCCAGGCGATGGGCCAGGTCTTCAACCTTCACATGCTGGCGGTAAGTCTCCTCCACCAATTGAATGAAACCGTTGAGGTATTCGCGCTGGCGTTGCGGACGCTGGCTGGCGTTATGGCGCACGAGCGCCTGACGGCTGACCCAGACCATGATCACGCTGACCAGCGAATGCATGAGCATGTCTCGCGCCGGCTGATGGCCGTTGTATTCGGCCTGCAACGCTGAAAACAGACTGTTCAGGTACTGCGCATCCTTGCCCGCCGGGTAGTGCTCGGGCTGCGCCAGGGCGTGCACCGAGTTGCCCAGTTGCGCCTGCAGGTGGTTGATCAACGGATTGGCGAGGGTGACGACAAAACCTTCGACGTCCTCGGAAAAACGAAAACCATGCACCGACAGCGGCGGCAGGATCTGAATCGCCGGTTGATCGAGCTGCGTGCGTTGTCCTTCGATTTCAAGCTCTGCCTGACCTTTGAAAACGAAGAGTAACTGGCACAAATCGGCGTGGCGGTGGGGTTTGATTTCCCATTGATGTTCGCGGCTGCGTTTGGAAATGGTTTCACAGTGCAGCAAGTCAGGGGTCGGCCAGTCCAGGCTTTCACCGTAGAGCTTGAACACCGGAATCGAAGGCAGGTCAGGCTTGTTCATCACTTCAATCCAGGCCTCGAGGTTGCGGGCGATAATCGCACCGATTGGCAGAATGTACAGGTATCGGCTCAGTTTTCACCTTCAATTGACAGACCCGCAAGGGAAAAATGCAAGCACTCGATCCATAAAAATTATTCACCGGCTCATACCGCGTGAAGCTTGCGAGTCATAAAAACAATGAAAACGCTGAAAACCCAAGTCGCCATCATTGGCGCCGGTCCCTCCGGATTGCTCCTCGGCCAGTTGTTGCACAACGCTGGCATCGACACCCTGATCCTTGAACGCCAGACGCCCGATTATGTGCTCGGGCGAATTCGCGCCGGCGTGCTTGAACAAGGCATGGTAGAGCTGTTGCGCCAGGCCGGCGTGGGTGCGCGCATGGATGCCGAAGGGTTGGTGCACACCGGCTTCGACCTGGCGCTGGATGGACGTCTGGCCCACATCGATCTGCAGGGTTTGACCGGCGGAAAATCCGTCATGGTTTACGGTCAGACCGAAGTCACTCGTGACCTGATGGCCGCTCGTCGGGAGGCCGGTGCACCGACGATTTACGAGGCGAGCCATGTCGTTCCTCACGGCATGAAAAGCGACGAGGCGTTTGTCACCTTCGAAAAGGACGGCGAAACCTGGCGCGTGGATTGCGATTACATCGCTGGCTGCGACGGCTTTCATGGCGTCGCCCGGCAGTCGATTCCGGAGGACTGCCTGAAGATTTTCGAACGGGTCTATCCGTTCGGCTGGCTGGGGATTCTCGCCGACACCCCGCCGGTGCACGAGGAACTGGTCTACGCCCGTCACGAACGCGGCTTTGCCCTGTGCAGCATGCGTTCGGCCACGCGCACCCGTTATTACCTGCAAGTGCCGGCCGAGGAAAACGTCGCCGACTGGTCCGATCAGCGCTTTTGGGATGAACTCAAAACCCGCCTGCCGGTGGCGCTTGCCGAAAAACTGGTCACTGGCCCGTCGATTGAAAAAAGCATCGCGCCGCTGCGCAGTTTTGTCGTCGAGCCGATGCAGTACGGGCGGATGTTTCTGCTCGGCGATGCCGCGCACATTGTTCCGCCCACCGGCGCCAAGGGCCTGAACCTGGCCGCCAGCGATGTCAGTACGCTGTTCAACATTCTGCTGAAGGTCTATCGCGAGGGCCGCACCGACCTGCTGGAGAAATACTCGCAGATCTGCCTGCGCCGGGTGTGGAAAGCCGAGCGGTTTTCCTGGTGGATGACCTCGATGCTGCACCGTTTCGAGGAGCATGACGATTTCAGCCAGCGGATCAGCGCCTCGGAACTGGACTACTTCGTCAGCTCAGAAGCGGGTCGAAAAACCATTGCAGAAAATTACGTCGGACTTCCGTATGAGGCTATCGAATAGCCTGCTATCGACTTACACTGGCGAGCATCTCCCGCTCGCCTTGCGACCTGCGGGATCCTCACTGCCCGCAGGTTCCGCCCGTGACCAACCTTCACCAGCCTGAAACACCCAAACCGGCCATTCGCAGCGTGCTGGTCGCGCTGATGCTAGCGATCTTTCTCGGCGCACTGGACCAGACCATCGTCGCCGTCTCGATGCCGGCCATCTCCGCACAATTCAAGGACGTCAGCCTGCTGGCCTGGGTGATTTCCGGGTACATGGTGGCGATGACCGTGGCCGTGCCGATCTACGGCAAGCTCGGCGATTTGTACGGACGGCGCAAACTGATGCTATTCGGCATGGGCCTGTTCACCCTCGCTTCGCTGTTCTGCGGCATGGCGCAAAGCATGGAACAACTGGTGCTGGCGCGGATTCTCCAAGGCATCGGCGCCGGCGGGATGATTTCAGTCAGCCAGGCGATCATCGGCGACATCGTCCCGCCCCGCGAACGCGGCCGTTATCAGGGTTACTTCAGCAGCATGTACGCGGTGGCCAGCGTCGCCGGGCCGGTGCTCGGCGGCTACATGACCGAATACCTGTCGTGGCGCTGGGTGTTCCTGATCAACCTGCCGCTGGGGCTTGGCGCGTATTGGGTAGCGCGGCGCAACCTGCGTGGGCTGCCGATACCGCAGCGCAAACCGGTCATCGACTACTTGGGCACCCTGCTGATGATCATCGGCCTGACGGCGTTGCTGCTGGGCATCACTCAGGTCGGCCAGGGCCATTCGTGGCGCAGCAGCGAAGTACTCGGATTGTTCGCCTGTGCGGTGCTGGTGCTGGCGGTGTTCGTCTGGCATGAACGTCGGGCGCGGGAGCCGCTGCTGCCGATGCACTTGTTCACCAACCGCAATGCGTTGCTGTGCTGGTGCACGATTTTTTTCACCAGTTTCCAGGCGATTTCGCTGATCGTGCTGATGCCGCTGCGCTTCCAGAGCGTCACCGGCGCCGGGGCCGACAGTGCCGCGTTGCACCTGTTGCCGTTGGCGATGGGCTTGCCGATCGGTGCCTATTTCGCCGGCCGGCGCACGTCGATCACCGGGCGCTACAAACCGCAGATCCTGACCGGGGCGATCCTGATGCCGCTCTCGATTCTCGGCATGGCGTTCAGTCCACCCGAAGCGACGCTGCTCAGCGGTCTGTTCATGTTGCTCAGCGGCATCGCTGGCGGCATGCAATTCCCGACGTCGCTGGTCGGTACGCAGAACTCGGTGGAACAACGCGACATCGGCGTCGCCACCAGCACCACCAACCTGTTCCGCTCACTGGGTGGCGCGGTGGGAGTAGCGTTGATGTCGGCGCTGTTGCTGGCCCTCTTGCAGGACTCGAGTTTCGCCCATCTGGCGAGCAATTCACTGATCAGCGAAGGGCACTCGGGCAACGTACTGCTCGACGGTTTGAACGCGGCCCCGGGCGATGCGCAGAACGCCTTGCGCGCCGAGCTTTCGGTGACGTTCCGGCATTTGCTGTGGGTGAGCACGGCAGTGTCGTTGCTGGGGCTGGCGGCAGCGATCGCGATGCCGAACAACCTGCTGCGCGGGCGGGAGCACGGCGCCAAATAACAGCAACACCATAAAACCCTATAGGAGTGAGCCTGCTCGCGATGAAGGTGTGTCAGTCGACATCACTGTTGATGACGCACCGCCTTCGGGAGCAAGCCCCCTCCCACAGTAGCGCAATGCTGTTCACTCAAGGAAAAACGGCGCTTACCCCAAAATGGGAAAGCGCCGTTTTTCTTGGGCTTCGCCTCAGTACCAAAGATCAAAAACTTTCGGTCTGCGACTTAAGTGAACAGCATTGCCCACAGTAGCGAGTGCTTCACTCAAGGGCTGTAGTAACCCACCGCTACCAGAAAGTGCCCGACCTTCTTCAGGTAGGCATGCTTGTCCTCGACCTTGCCGGTCACCGGATTTTTCCAGCGGTATTCGTATTCGCCGTCATCCTGCTTGGCGATCAGCGCCAGGATCGGCTCGCCAACCGGTTTGCCTTCCGGGTCCTTGATCTTGCTGAAATCAGTGTTGATCAGCCGCAGATTGGTGCCGTGGGCAACATAGCGCTGGGTGTTCAGATCGACCACGAACACGTACAGGTCATCCTGCAGATAACCGCCCTTGAGCGAGTTGATGGCCGTCAGTGTGCCCTTTTCGTCCTTGCCCAGATCGGTCGCAGCCTTGTCGAGCAGGGTCTTGGCCTGTTCTGCCGAAGCCCGTGGCAGGTAATAGCCGACCGCGAGGATCCGCTGGCCGATGCGCTGATAGTAGACATGCTTGCGCTCGACCTTGCCGTCCGCCCAATTCTGCCAGCGGTATTCGGCTTGCTGGATGCCGTTGCCTTCGGGCACCAGCAGCGCATCCTTGAAGGCCTTTTGCAGATCCGGCCCGAGCACTTCGCTGACATCACGCCCGATCAAGGCAGAGGATGGCCCGCCGCTGGCGAGCATCACGCCCTTGGTGTCGACCACGAACACGTAGCGATCCTTGTCGACGAACTCGCCCTGACGGCTGAACGCGGCGAAGGCCTTGTCGCCGTTGTCGTGGTAATAGGCCAGGGCCTTTTCCAGCAACGCGATGGCAGCGTTGCTATCGTTTTTTTGTGTGGTGGCGGCGTTGACCTGCCCTGCCCCCACCAGAAGCATCACACCGAGCCACGCCACTTTATGCAAAAAACCCATAACGCATCCCTCGTTCTTGTTGGTGTTTCAAGAGCGTAGACGGCTTGGGGTGATGTATGGATATTCAGTGCATATCGAAAGATTGCTGCAGATGTCTGTGGCGAGGCGGGTTGACTATGGGGAGGGGGCTTGCCTGTGGGGAGGGGATTTATCCCCGATGGGCTGCGTAGCAGCCCCCAAACCATCAGCTCGGTGTGTCAGGAAAAATGTGTAGCCTCAATCTGGGCTGCTGCGCAGCCCATCGGGGATAAATCCTCTCGCTACAGATGAACCACCTGACAACAAGAGTTGCTGACCCTGGCCCTATGGCCGCGCATTGATCTGTTGCTGCAGGTTCTGGATCTGCGCCTGCAGGGTGTTGAGGTTGCGGGTCATCTGCCCGCGAAATGCATCGAACTCGGTGGTATTGCCGCCGCCCTGTGGCGTTGCCGGACGATTGTCCTGCTCGCTCTTGAGGACCACGATTTCCTGCTCCAGACGCTCGATCGCCGCGTTCGAGTTGCCCTGTTTTTTCAGCGCGGTGATATCAGCACCCAGGCTTTTCAGTTGGGCGTCATAACTCTTGAGCAGTGCATCGACCTTGCCGGTGTCGGCTGGTGTGCTTTTCAGGGTCGCCAGTTCGGCACTCAAGGCTTTGACCTGAGCCTGCAACTGGGTGTTGGCGTTCTGTTGCTCAGTGGTCTGCGCGGTCATCTGCGCCAGGCGCTTGTCCAGATCACTGGCCTGACCGACCACGCCCTGTTGCTGCTTGCTCTGATCCACCAGCTTGTCTTCCAGCTGCTTGATCTGCAGCTTCAACGCTTCGCTGTCGCTGTTGACGTTACTCTGACTGGCCACCACTTTGCCGGAAATGTCCTGCAGGCGCCCCGCCGCTTCCTCGCTGATACGCGCAAAGCTCTCCTGGGTCGCGACCAACTGCTGCTCCATCAGCGAAATCTGCTGGAAGCTCCACCAGGCCAGACCGATGAAGGCGAAGAACAGCGCGCCGACCAGTGCCCACAACGGCCCGGTACTCGCGGCCTTGACCTTGACCACCGGTGGCGTGCGCGAATGCACGGCAGTGCGGGCGGTGGGTGCAATGTCATCGTCGTCAAAGGTGTCGGCCCGCAGGCTCGGTACATCGTCGAAATCGTCGTTGGCATCGTTACGCATGGACATTGAGGCAACCTTTGTGGAACGCGGTGATGGCTAAATGCTGCGAAGTATAACCGCCGCAGCCGCAGGGATTGACCCTCAAGCGGCGGTGCGGTTCATTGCCGGCCGGCGGACTTGTATCAACGGATGTCCTGAGCTTTCCACCAACTGCAGAACTCATCGAGGGCCGACCACAGGCTGACTTTCGGATCGTAGTCCAGATAATGCCGGGCGCGGCTGATGTCGAGGGTGAAATTTTTCTTCATGACCTGCATGCCCAGTCGCGACAGCGTGGGCTCCGGACGGCCCGGCCAGAGTTTGCAGGCGCCTTCGTTGAGTGCCGCGACGCTGTAGGCCAGACCATAAGAGCGATACTTGGTGACCTGCGGCACGTCCATTTTGCGCATCACGTAATTGACCACATCCCACAACGGCACTGGCGCGCCATTACTGATGTTGTAAGCCTTGCCCAGCGCGGAACCCGCCGCCAGCAGACTGCTGAGCAGCGCTTCGTTGAGGTTCTGCACGCTGGTGAAATCGACCTTGTTCAAGCCGTCGCCGATGATTGCCAGACGGCCCTTGCGCTGCATGTTCAGCAGACGCGGAAAGATGCTCATGTCGCCAGCGCCGGTGACAAAGCGCGGGCGCAGGGCAATGGTTTCCAGACCGAACTCCTGCGCGCCGAAGACCTTCTGCTCAGCCAGATACTTGGTTGCGGCGTAGTGATGCTTGAAGCGCTTGGGCACTTGCTCTTCGGTCAGGCCGAGGTGATCACGGCCATCGAAGTAGATCGACGGCGACGACAGATGCACCAGCCGCCGCACATGCTGTTTGAGGCAGGCCTCAACGATGTTTTCGGTGACCTGCACGTTGCCCTGATGAAAATCCTGATAACGCCCCCACAAGCCGACAGCACCAGCGCAGTGCACCACCGCTTCGACGTCGGCGCAGAGATCGCGCGCCAGATCCGCATCGGTGAGGTCGCCCGGGACGAACTCGGCGCCACGGCGCACCAGATGCTCGACGCTTTCGGCCCGGCGACCGTTGACCCGCACGTCCAGGCCCTGCTCAAGGGCGAAACGCGCAAAGCGCCCGCCAATGAAGCCGCTTGCGCCGGTGACCAGAATTTTCATGCAAAACTCCAACAAAAAAGCAGCTGCGAGCGTCAAGCCTCTGGCTGCAAGTTTAAAACGGTGCGCAGCGCTCTAGTTGCCGCTTGCAGCTTGACGCTTATGGCTGCTTCCAGGGCACCAGCCATTGTGACGAAGAACGTACCAATTGCTCGGTCAGCAACCCCAGCAACTGACCGCCATTGCGCCAATGATGCCAGTACAACGGCACATCGATCGGTTTATCTGGCAACAGTTCACGCAGTACGCCGCGTTGCAACTGCTCGCGCACTTGCAGTTCCGGCACCAGTCCCCAGCCCAGGCCGGCCTCGGTCAGGCGGATAAAACCTTCGGAGGACGGGCATAAATGGTGTTCGAATCCGCCATCGACGCCGAGCGATGCGAGGTAACGATGCTGGAGGAAATCGTCCGGGCCGAACACCAGCGCCGGGGTGCGCGGCAACTGCTCGGCGCGCACGCCATCAGGGAAATGCCGCTCGATGAACGCCGGACTCGCCAGCGCCCGATAACGCATCGCCCCGAGCAACACGCTGCGCGCGCCGGCTACCGGGCGTTCGCTGGCACAGACACACGCCGCCACTTCCCCGGCACGCATGCGTTTGAGACCGACGGTCTGATCCTCCACCACCAGATCGAGCAACAGATGTTGTTCGGCGCAGAAGTCCCCCACCGCCTCGGCCCACCAAGTGGCGAGGCTGTCGGCATTGAGCGCGATGCGCAGGCGCTCCGGCAGCCCTTCTTCATCCAGCGCCGGCACCAGCGTTTGCAAATCACGTTCGAGCAGGCGCACCTGCTGCACATGGTTGAGCAGGCGCCGGCCGATCTCGGTCGGCGACGGCGGCGGGCCGCGCACCAGCACCGGTTGGCCGACTCGCGCTTCCAGCAGTTTGATCCGCTGGGAAATCGCCGATTGCGAAAGGCCCAGCACCTGCGCGGCACGTTCGAATCCGGCTTGCTCGACCACGGCGGCCAGAGCGGACAGTAATTTATAGTCGAACATCAGTTTTCCTAATGAGCGATCAGCACTATTGGTTTTTCTTATACCGCTTTCAACCGGAGAATAGCCAGCAAGCACTCTTTATCAAGGACCACTCAAATGGCTGGCGAAACCTCACTCACGACCTTGCTGCGCAGCATGAGCCCGCAGCTCAACGCCGGCGAATACGTGTTCTGTACCTTGCGCGACGGCCAGTTGCCGAGCGGCCTGGAGATTGTCGGCAGCTTTCGCGAACAGGAAGGCCTGACCGTGATTCTGCAACGCGCCCTCGCCGAACAGGCCGGTTTCAGCTTCGACTATGTAGCCGCGTGGATCACCCTGAACGTGCACTCGGCGCTGGAAGCGGTCGGCCTCACCGCCGCGTTCGCCACGGCACTGGGCAAGGCCGGGATCAGCTGCAACGTGATCGCCGGCTACTACCACGATCATTTGTTCGTCGGTCAGGCCGACGCCGAACGCGCCATGCAGGTACTGCGCGATCTCGCAGCCAACGCGGAGTAACTCCTTATGTGGCAAAGCTATGTAAACGGGCTGTTGGTGGCATTGGGGCTGATCATGGCGATCGGCACGCAGAACGCGTTTGTATTGGCGCAGAGCCTGCGCCGCGAACATCACTTGCCGGTGGCGGCGCTGTGCGTGGCGTGCGATGCACTGCTGGTGGCCGCCGGGGTGTTTGGTCTGGCCACGGTGCTGGCGCAGAACCCGACATTGTTGGCAGTGGCGCGCTGGGGCGGTGCGGTCTTTCTGATCTGGTATGGCAGCCAGGCGCTGCGCCGGGCGTTCTCGAAACAAAGCCTGGATCAGGGCGAAAATCAGACCGTGCGCTCGCTGCGCGCGGTCATGCTCAGCGCGTTGGCAGTGACGTTGCTCAATCCGCACGTGTATCTCGACACCGTGTTACTGATCGGCTCCCTTGGTGCGCAACAGTCGGTGCCGGGCGCTTATGTGGTGGGCGCGGCGAGTGCGTCGCTGCTGTGGTTTTTCACCCTCGCCCTCGGTGCCGCATGGCTCGCGCCGTGGCTGGCGCGACCGAGTACCTGGCGGATTCTCGATCTTCTCGTGGCGGTGATGATGTTCACCGTTGCAGGGCAATTGATTATCGCCAGCTGATTTATTCCAAAAGGCTAAGGGGGCGGCCTTCACTAAATGACGATCCGTCATTTAATGAGGGCATCCCCTTGAACCTCTATCCCACACAGTTGTTGCGTGGTTAAGCCTTGACCCCGGTGCTATGATCCGAACCCTGCGCCGCAAAGAGTAAAAACTCGTCGGTGCATTTCTGGCCGCCCGTGATCGGCCTTGCGCTCACCGCAACAGACCTGATTAGGAGAATCATCATGGCTTTCGAATTGCCGCCGCTGCCTTATGCACACGATGCCCTGCAGCCGCACATTTCCAAGGAAACCCTGGAATTTCACCACGACAAGCACCACAACACCTACGTCGTGAACCTGAACAACCTGGTGCCAGGCACCGAGTTCGAAGGCAAGACCCTGGAAGAAATCGTCAAATCCTCCTCGGGCGGTATCTTCAACAACGCCGCTCAGGTCTGGAACCACACGTTCTACTGGAACTGCCTGGCGCCAAACGCCGGCGGTCAACCAACCGGCGCACTGGCTGAAGCCATCAACGCTGCTTTCGGTTCGTTCGACAAGTTCAAGGAAGAGTTCAGCAAAACCTCGATCGGCACCTTCGGTTCCGGCTGGGGCTGGCTGGTGAAAAAGGCTGACGGTTCCCTGGCCCTGGCCAGCACCATCGGCGCCGGCAACCCGCTGACCAGCGGCGACACCCCGCTGCTGACCTGCGACGTCTGGGAACACGCTTACTACATCGACTACCGTAACCTGCGTCCGAAGTATGTTGAAGCGTTCTGGAACCTGGTCAACTGGAAGTTCGTTGCCGAGCAGTTCGAAGGCAAAACCTTCACCGCTTAAGCTGCGCGCCAGACAAAAAACCCGGCTTTTGCCGGGTTTTTTTATGCCCGGACAAAACCCCGGACGATGATCGTTCCCACGCTCCGCGTGGGCATGCAGCCCGTGACGCTCCGCGTCACTGGACGCAGAGCGTCCCTGGAGGCATTCCCACGCGGAGCGTGGGAACGATCAAGCCGTCTACCGCTGCTTGCTGCCGTGCCACTGCGGGCTACCATCAAAAAGAGGAAAAAATGCTGCGAACCGCTCAAGTTGAGGGCCAAAACTACCGACACAGTACAGATAGGGCTAATACTCCAAACAGCAGCATTCTGGCCAAGGCCACGGGCAAATCATCCCCGGTCTGATTGTCCCTTTGACTGCCAACACGGGATTGCCAATACTCATGGCAACTTGACGCTACCCGCACGGAACAAGGAATAACCCTTTGAAGCTGGAACTCAAGAACAGCTTGTCGGTGAAGTTGCTCCGGGTCGTGCTCCTTTCGGCATTGATCGTCGGCGTAGTCTTGAGCTGCGCCCAGATCGTCTTCGATGCCTACAAGACCCGCCAGGCTGTGGCCGGCGATGCCCAACGGATCCTCGACATGTTCCGCGACCCGTCCACTCAGGCTGTCTACAGTCTGGACCGGGAAATGGGCATGCAGGTGATCGAAGGCCTGTTCCAGGACGACGCCGTGCGCCAGGCCTCCATCGGCCATCCCAACGAGGCGATGCTCGCGCAAAAATCCCGTGAGTTGCAGCATTCCAACAGCCGCTGGCTGACCGACCTGATCCTCGGCCAGGAACGCACCTTCACCACCCAATTGGTCGGTCGCGGCCCGTACAGCGAATATTACGGTGACCTGAGCATCACCCTCGATACCGCCACCTACGGCGAGGGTTTCATCGTCAGTTCGGTGATCATTTTCATTTCCGGCGTATTGCGTGCCCTGGCCATGGGCCTGGTGCTGTATCTGGTCTATCACTGGCTGCTGACCAAACCGTTGTCGCGGATCATTGAGCACCTGACCGAAATCAATCCGGATCGCCCCAGCGAGCACAAGATTCCGCAGCTCAAGGGCCACGAGAAAAACGAACTCGGCATCTGGATCAACACCGCCAACCAACTGCTCGAATCCATCGAGCGCAACACCCATCTGCGCCACGAAGCGGAAAACAGCCTGCTGCGCATGGCCCAGTACGACTTCCTCACCGGCCTGCCGAACCGCCAGCAACTGCAGCAGCAACTGGACAAGATTCTGGTGGACGCCGGCAAGCTGCAACGCCGGGTCGCCGTGTTGTGTGTCGGGCTGGATGATTTCAAGGGGATCAACGAGCAATTCAGCTACCAGACCGGTGACCAGTTGTTGCTGGCGCTGGCCGATCGCCTGCGCGCCCACAGCGGCCGCCTCGGCGCCCTCGCCCGTCTGGGTGGCGACCAGTTCGCCCTGGTGCAGGCCGATATTGAACAGCCTTACGAAGCGGCGGAACTGGCGCAGAGCATCCTCGATGATCTGGAAGCGGCGTTTGCCCTCGATCATCAGGAAATCCGCCTGCGTGCGACCATCGGCATCACCCTGTTCCCCGAGGACGGCGACAGCACCGAGAAGCTGTTGCAGAAGGCCGAGCAGACCATGACGCTGGCCAAGACCCGTTCGCGCAACCGCTATCAGTTCTACATCGCCAGCGTCGACAGCGAGATGCGCCGGCGCCGTGAACTGGAAAAAGACCTGCGCGATGCGCTGATTCGCGATCAGTTCTATCTGGTCTATCAGCCACAGATCAGCTACCGCGATCACCGCGTGGTCGGGGTCGAAGCACTGATTCGCTGGCAGCACCCGGAACACGGCCTGGTGCCGCCGGACCTGTTCATCCCTTTGGCCGAGCAGAACGGCACGATCATCGCCATCGGCGAGTGGGTGCTCGATCAGGCCTGCAAGCAATTGCGCGAATGGCACGATCAGGGCTTCGTCGACCTGCGCATGGCGGTCAACCTGTCCACCGTGCAACTGCACCACGCCGAGCTGCCGCGGGTGGTCAACAACCTGCTGCAGATCTACCGCCTGCCGCCGCGTAGCCTGGAGCTGGAAGTCACCGAAACCGGCCTGATGGAAGACATCAGCACCGCCGCCCAGCACCTGCTGAGCCTGCGCCGCTCCGGGGCGCTGATCGCCATCGACGACTTCGGCACCGGCTATTCATCCCTCAGCTATCTGAAAAGCCTGCCGCTGGACAAGATCAAGATCGACAAGAGCTTCGTCCAGGACCTGCTGGATGACGACGACGATGCGACCATCGTTCGCGCGATCATTCAATTGGGCAAGAGCCTGGGCATGCAGGTGATTGCCGAGGGCGTGGAAACCGCCGAGCAAGAGTCCTACATCATCTCCGAAGGCTGTCACGAAGGTCAGGGTTACCACTACAGCAAGCCGCTGCCTGCCCGGGAACTGAGCGCCTATCTCAAACAAGCCCAGCGCAGCAACGCGGCGATCCTTTGATGCAGCGCATAACCCTCGGCTAAACAAGAAATATTTCCAGCCACAGCCCTTTACACATAATGCGAAAGATTTGCATTATGTCGCAGCTTTGCGCACCCCCGCGCCCTGTCCATTCCATTACCGAAGCAGGATGTTCGCCATGATTCGTATGCCTCTGGCTACCGCCAGTCTGCTGGCCATCGCTATTTCCCTCGCCGGTTGCGGCGAAGGCAAAGACAAGGCTGCCGCCCCGGCCGCGCCGACTCCGGCCGCCAGCACCGCCGCTGCAGCAGCACCTGCCGCCGCCGGTAAAGTCGATGAAGCCGCCGCCAAGGCTGTGGTCGCGCACTACGCCGACATGGTCTTCGCCGTCTACAGCGATGCCGAATCCACCGCGAAAACCCTGCAAACCGCTATCGACGCGTTCCTCGCCAAGCCGAACGCCGAGACGCTGAAAGCCGCTCGCGCTGCCTGGGTTGCCGCGCGCGTGCCTTATCTGCAGAGTGAAGTGTTCCGCTTCGGCAACACCATCATCGACGACTGGGAAGGCCAGGTTAACTCCTGGCCGCTGGACGAAGGCCTGATCGACTACGTCGACAAATCCTACGAGCACGCACTGGGTAACCCGGGCGCCACCGCCAACATCATCGCCAACACTGAAGTCCAGGTCGGCGAAGACAAGGTCGACGTAAAAGACATCACCCCGGAAAAACTCGCCAGCCTCAACGAGCTGGGCGGTTCCGAGGCCAACGTCGCCACCGGCTACCACGCCATCGAATTCCTGCTCTGGGGCCAGGATCTGAACGGCACAGGCCCGGGCGCCGGCAACCGTCCGGCTTCGGACTACCTGGAAGGCGCAGGCGCCACCGGCGGTCACAACGATCGTCGCCGCGCCTACCTGAAAGCCGTGACCCAACTGCTGGTCAGCGACCTGGAAGAAATGGTCGGCAACTGGAAGCCGAACGTGGCCGACAACTACCGCGCCACCCTGGAAGCCGAACCGGCTGAAAGCGGTCTGCGCAAAATGCTCTTTGGCATGGGCAGCCTGTCCCTGGGCGAACTGGCGGGGGGACGCATGAAGGTTTCCCTGGAAGCCAACTCGCCGGAAGACGAACAGGATTGCTTCAGCGACAACACCCACAACTCGCACTTCTACGATGCCAAAGGCATTCGTAACGTGTACCTGGGCGAGTACACCCGTGTCGACGGCACCAAAATGACCGGCGCCAGCCTGTCGTCGCTGGTGGCCAAGGCCGACCCGGCTGCCGACACCGCGCTGAAAGCCGATCTGGCCGCGACTGAAGCCAAGATCCAGGTCATGGTCGATCACGCCAACAAGGGTGAGCACTACGACCAGTTGATCGCTGCCGGCAACACTGCGGGCAACCAGATCGTGCGCGACGCTATCGCATCGCTGGTCAAGCAGACCGGTTCGATCGAAGCCGCTGCCGGCAAACTGGGCATCAGCGACCTGAACCCGGACAACGCTGATCACGAGTTCTGATCAACATCGTTCGATAATAAGGCGACCTCCGGGTCGCCTTTTTCATGCCTGCCATACACGCAACCCTGTGGGAGCGGGGGA